>CAZCGD010000506.1:0-19772 GCA_964498105.1 uncultured Streptomycetaceae bacterium | reverse complement strand
GCGTTGCGCGGCGCGCCATATCGCGATAACCCCGGACGAGATCGCCCATTTCCTCGACTACGGCGTGGCCGCGGACAAGATCGTCATCATCCCCAACGGGGCGCCGGCGGCTGTAAACCGCCCGGATGATTGTGGAAGCTTCCTCGCGCGGCATGGCCTGGGACAAGGCAAGTTCGTGCTCTTTCTCGGCAGGCTTGCGTACATCAAGGGACCCGATCTCCTGCTGGAGGCCTTCGCGAACGTTGCGGCCAGGCTTCCGCATATCGACCTGGTTTACGCGGGACCCGATGGCGGCATGCTGTCGGCGCTGAGGGCGCAGGCGGCGCAGCGCGGAGTGGAAGAACGCGTGCATTTCATCGGTTACGTGGGCGGCAACGACAAGGCCTGCGCGCTGCAATCCTGCGCGCTGCTGGCCATACCGTCGCGCCAGGAGGCCATGTCGCTCGTCGCCCTGGAAGCCGCTGTCTACGGCAAGCCCGTCCTGTTGACCGACCGCTGCGGATTCAACGAGGTGGCACAGGCGGGCGGCGGGCGCGTGGCCGCTGTGGATGTGTCCTCGATCGAGAGCGCTCTCGTGCACATGGCCGCTGACCCGGGCGAGCTTGCGCTGATGGGCGCTCGGCTGGAAGCCTTCGTGAGAAGCCATTACGCCTGGGACCAGGCCGCCGCCCGGCACGTGGCGCTGTTTCAGCAACTGGCCGGTACCCGCTAAGCCGTGCGCATCCTGATCGTCACCCAGTACTTCTGGCCGGAGGGTTTCCGCATCAACGATCTCGCCCTCGGCTTGCGCGGCCGCGGCCATGAGGTCGCGGTTTTCACCGGCAAGCCGAATTATCCCGAAGGCCGGTTTTTTCCCGGCTATGGCTTCTTCGGGCGCGTTCGCGAGGACTACCACGGCGTGCGCGTCATCCGTGCGCCCTTGATCCCGCGCGGATCGGGCGGGCGATTCCGGCTCGTGCTCAATTTTTTTTCATTTGCCCTGTTCGGCTCCCTGCTCGCGCCGTTCCGCTGCGATGGAACCTACGATGTGATCCTGGTGTACGAGCCCTCGCCCGTTACCGTGGGTCTGCCGGCGCTGATCCTGAAATGGATCAAGCGCGCACCGGTGCTGTTCTGGGTGCAGGACCTGTGGCCGGAAACGCTGTCGGCAACGGGCGTCGTGAACTCGAGGTGGATACTGAAGGCGGTCGGGCAACTGGTGCGATTCATCTATCGCCACTGCGATCTCATTCTCGTGCAGTCGCGGGCGTTCATCGCCCCGGTCGCGGCCCTGGGAGTAGCGGCGCAAAAAATGCACTATTTCCCGAACAGCGCCGAGGAGGTTTACCGCCCGCTGGCGATCGATCCGGGCCGGCCCTCCGGACTGGAGTTGTTGCCCGGGGGCTTCCACGTCGTGTTCGCGGGTAACATCGGCGCGGCGCAGGATTTCGAAACCATCCTCTCCGCCGCGGATAAGCTCCGCGCCGAGCACAACATTCACTGGGACATCATTGGCGATGGCCGCATGCAGGCGTGGGTCGAGAGCGAGGTCCGCCGCAGGAAGCTCGGCGCTAACGTGCATCTGCTCGGCAGGCATCCAATAGAATCCATGCCGCGCTTCTTCGCGCTTGCCGATGCCATGCTCGTGACGCTCAAGCGGGACCCCGTCTTCGCGCTGACCATACCGTCCAAGGTCCAGTCGTACCTGGCGTGCGCCCGGCCGATCATCGCCGCGCTCGACGGCGAGGGCGCGCGCGTAATCGAGGAATCGGGGGCAGGGATCGCGGTACGGGCGGGAGATGCCGAGGCCATGGCGGAGGGCGTGTTGAGGCTCTACCGCATGCCGCGTCAGGAACGGGAGGCCATGGGGCAGCGCGGCCGGCGCTATTTTGAGCAGCACTTCGAGCGCGAATTGCTGCTCTCCCGCCTCGAACAGTGGATGCGCGATCTCGCGGCGAGGCGGGCATGCGCGTCCTGATCTTCGGTGGCGACGGCATGCTGGGGCATCGCCTGCTGCGGCATTTCTCGCCAGGACACGAGACGCGCGTGACGCTGCGGCGCAGCCTGGCCGACTATTCGCGCTGCGGCCTGTTCAACCGGGAGAATGCATTCGACGAAACGGACGTGCGCGATGCCGAACGCGTTGCGGCGGTGGTCTCCGATTTCGGCGCCGCGGCCGTGATCAACGCCACCGGCATTGTCAAGCAGCGGCCCGAGGCTCATGAGCTCGCTATCTCCAACGAAGTCAACGCGCTGTTTCCGCGCCGCCTGGCGCAGCTCTGCCGCGCTAACGCGGCGCAACTCATCCACCTCAGCACGGATTGCGTTTTCTCGGGGGAGAAGGGAAACTACAAGGAATCCGACCGGCCCGACCCCGTGGACCTCTACGGCCAGACCAAGCTGCAGGGAGAAGTGGACGCACCGGGCGCCATCACCTTGCGCACCTCGATGATCGGGCCGGAACTGGACCGGAAAACGGGCCTCGTCGAATGGTTCCTGGCTCAGAAGGGGAAAACCGTGAAGGGTTACCGCAAGGCGGTTTTTTCCGGTTTCACCACGGCGGAACTCGCGCGCCTCATTGAACAACTGGTTACCCGGCACCCCAACGCCCGCGGGCTCTACCATGCATCGAGCTCACCGATCAGCAAATTCGATCTGCTCACCCGCCTCAACCGGAAGCTGGGGCTCGGCGTGACCATCGTCCCCGACGACTCCGTGAACTGTGACCGCAGCCTGGATTCGGCGCGATTCCGGAACACGTTCGGTTATTCTCCGCCCGCGTGGGACTCTATGCTGGATGAACTCGCTTCCGATATTCTGAAAGGCACCGGCTGATGTTCCAAGGCAAACGCATTCTGGTCACCGGCGGCACCGGATCGATGGGCAGGACTTTTGTGCACCGCGTGCTTTCGGGCGAGCTCGGGACGCCGAAGAAGGTGATCGTGTTCTCGCGCGACGAAGCGAAGCAGCACGACATGCGCATGGGCTATCTCCACCGCGCGGTCACCACCGACGAGGTGATCTTCAACAACTTCCGCAGCGTGCTCGAATTCCGCATCGGCGACGTGCGTGACTACGGCGACATGTGCTCGGCGCTGAAGAGCGCCGACATCGTGATCAACGCGGCGGCCCTGAAGCAGGTGCCCACCTGCGAGTATTTTCCCGCGCAGGCGATCCTGACCAACTGCATCGGAGCGATCAATATCGCGCGCGCGATCGAGGAAAACAGCTACCCGGTGGAGACGGTCGTCGGCATCAGCACCGACAAGGCGTGCAAGCCGGTCAACGTCATGGGCATGACGAAGTCGCTGCAGGAACGGATACTCATCTCGGCCAACGTCTTGAACGCCAGGACCCGCTTCATCTGCGTGCGCTACGGCAACGTGCTCGCCTCGCGCGGCTCGGTGATCCCGTTGTTCCACGACCAGATCCGTAACGGCGGCCCGCTTACCATCACTCACGCGAAAATGACACGGTTCCTGCTTTCTCTCGACCAGGCGGTGGATACCGTGTTCGCGGCGTTGCGCGGCGCCAAGGCCGGCGAGACCTTCATCCCGCGCGCGCCTTCCGCTTCGGTGATGAACATCGCCAAGGCGCTGATCGGCAGCCGCCGCATTCCGATCCGGATCACCGGCGTGCGCCCCGGAGAGAAGCTGCACGAGGTGCTGGTGTCGGAGGAAGAAGTGCATCATTGCGTCAAACGCGGCACGTACTACGCGATACGCCCGATGCTGCCCGAGTTGCTTGGCGGCAAGGGGCACGAAGCGAACGCGCTGTCCCGCGAGTACAGCTCGGGAGACAACGTGCTCACCCTGGCCGAAACGGTCAAGCTGCTCAAGCGCACCCGGCTGATGCTCGACGACCAGGAACCGTCCGCACGGGAAGAGCTGCTGCGCTGACACCCATTCACGATTCACGAATTCATGCCTATTAAAGTAATGACGATCGTTGGCACGCGGCCGGAGCTGATCAAGCTCTCTCGCGTGATTGCCGAGCTCGGCCGCCGCGTTACCCACGTGCTGGTGCACACGGGGCAGAACTACGACTATGAGTTGAACCAGATCTTCTTCAATGAACTGGGCATCCGCAAGCCGGACCATTTTCTCGACTGTGCGGGGAAAACAGCGGCGGAAACGATAGGCAACGTCATCAGCCGCTCCGACCGGGTCCTGGCGAAAGAAAGGCCCGACGCACTGCTGCTGCTCGGGGACACCAACAGCTGCCTGGCGGTGATCGCCGCCAAGCGCCGCAAGATCCCGGTGTTCCACATGGAAGCCGGCAACCGCTGCTTCGACGAGCGGGTGCCCGAGGAAATCAACCGGCGGCTGGTCGATCATGCGTCCGACATCAACCTCCCCTACACCGAGCACGCGCGCCGCTATCTGCTGGCCGAGGGCGTGAGGCCGGAAACCGTGATCAAGACCGGCTCTCCGATGCGCGAGGTGCTCCAGCATTACGCGCCGCGCATCCGGCGCTCCCGCATCCTGCGCACGCTGGGTCTCGCCCCGGGCCGCTACCTGGTGGTAAGCGCGCACCGGGAAGAAAACGTGGATGATCCGCGCAATCTGCGGGGACTGCTCGACTCCCTGGACGCGGCCGCGAAACGCTATGGCCGCAAGATCATTTTTTCGACGCACCCGCGCACCCGCGCGCGGCTTGCCGGCACCCGCAGCACGCGGCGTTCCGGCAAAATAGAGTTCCTGAAGCCGCTCGGTTTTCTCGACTACGTCAAGCTGCAGATGAACGCCTGGTGCGTGCTCTCCGACAGCGGCACGTTGACCGAGGAGTCCTCGATACTCGGCTTCCCGGCGGTGATGGTCCGGCAGGCACACGAACGTCCGGAAGGCATGGACGAGGCCACCGTGATCATGGCCGATCTCAAGCCCGCGCGAGTGCTCGACGCGATCGATCTTGCCGTTGCCCACTACGCGGGCCGCAAGCAGCCGTTCAGGACCGCCGCCGATTACACCGCCGACAACGTTTCCCGGAAGGTCGTACGCATCATCCTGAGCTACACCGATTACGTGAATCGCACGGTGTGGCGCAAGCCGTAACCCGCCTTCGCATGAAGAGTCTGTGGAACGACGCCGACGCCACGCGCTGCCGCTCTGAGCTCGACCTGCGGGTCTACACGTCACGGCTACTTGGCCGCGATTCGACGCTGGTGCTGCACGGCGGCGGCAACACCTCGGTCAAGGTGCGCGAGCTCGGCCTGTTCGGTGAGGAGGACATCCTCTACGTGAAAGGCAGCGGCTGGGACCTCGAGACCATCGAGGCGCCCGGCTTCGCGCCGGTGCGCATGGCGCACTTGCTCAAGCTCGCGCGCCTCGAGGCGCTGTCCGATCCGCAGATGATGAACGAACTGGCGACGCAGGTGACGCGGGCGGGCGCGCCGGCGCCATCGGTGGAAGCGATCCTGCACGCGATCCTGCCCTTCAAGTTCGTAGATCACACCCATGCCGACGCCCTCCTCGCCATCACCAACACCTCCGACGGCGAGCGCCGCGCGCGGGAAATCTACGGCAAGGACACGGTCATCATTCCGTACGTCATGCCGGGCTTCGACCTCGCCCGGCAATGCGCGCGACAGTTCGCCGCCGAGGCGCGCGCGGACACCATCGGCATGGTACTGATGAACCACGGGGTGTTCTCGTTCGGCAGCACGGCTCGAGAGGCGTACGAGCGGATGATCACGCTCGTCGCGCGCGCCGAGGCGTATCTCGCGCGCGAGCGCGCGTGGGACCTGCCGCAGCCCAAGGCGACCGACGGCGCGACGGCGGTGCTGCGGCACGAACTCGCGCGCCTGCGCCGCGAGATCTCCGCCGGCGCGGGGTTTCCCGTTGTGCTCGCGACCCATGCCGCGCCACAGTACCTCGAGTTCGCCCGCCGCCGGGACGTTGCGCGCCTCTCGCAACAGGGCCCGGCGACGCCGGACCATGTCATCCGCACCAAGCGCGTGCCCATGCTCGGCCGCGACGTTGGGGCCTACGCCGCCGCTTATCTGGAATACTTCAACCGCCACGCGCCCTCGGCGAAGGCACCGAAAACCATGCTCGACCCGGCGCCGCGGGTAATCCTCGACCCCGAGTTCGGACTGGGTTGCGTCGGGCGCACGGCACAGGACGCGCGTATCGTGCACGACCTCTACGCCCACACCATCGACCTCATCCTGCGGGCGACCGCGCTGGGCGGCTACCAGGCACTGCCCGAACGGGACATTTTCGACGTCGAGTATTGGGACCTGGAGCAAGCCAAGCTGAAGAAGGCAGGTACGCCGCCGGTATTCGCGGGCGAGGTCGCGCTGGTGACCGGCGCGGCGTCGGGCATCGGCAGGGCAAGCGTGGAAGCCCTGCTCCAACGCGGCGCCGCGGTGGTCGGTCTCGACATCAACCCCGATATCGTGAAGGTGATGGGCGACCGCGCGGACTTTCTCGGCGTGCGCTGCGACGTGACTGCCGCGCCGGAGGTGATCGCCGCGCTGGAAGCCGGCGTGCGCGCCTTCGGCGGGCTCGATATGCTGGTGCTCAACGCCGGCGTCTTCCCCGCCGGGCGGCGCATTGCCGCGCTCGGCTTGGAAGAATGGCGCCGCGTCATGCAGGTCAACCTCGACGCCAATTTCTCGCTGATGCACGAGTGCCACCCGCTGTTGAAGCTCGCGCCGCGCGGCGGGCGCGTTGTGATCGTGGGCTCGAAGAACGTGCCCGCGCCGGGGCCGGGCGCCGCCGCCTACTCGGCCTCGAAAGCGGCGCTCACGCAGCTCGCGCGCGTGGCCGCGCTGGAATGGGGCGCGGACGGCATCCGCGTCAATACGCTGCACCCCAACGCCGTGTTCGACACCGCCGCCTGGACCGGCGAGGTGCTTGCCGCGCGCGCCGCGCACTACGGCATCTCCGTCGAGGACTACAAGATGAGCAACGTGCTGAAAGTGGAAGTCACGAGCCGCGACGTCGCCGAGCTCGCGGCGGAGATGTGCGGCCCGCTCTTCGCCAAGACCACCGGCGCGCAACTGCCGGTGGACGGCGGCAATGACCGGGTCATTTGACTCAGTGACAGGTGACTGAGTCAATAGTTGGCAGTTGGCAGTTATCAGTTGGCAGTAGCGGCAAACTGCCCACTGCAAACTGCAAACTTATCATCCCTCATCCCTGATGTCTGATCCCTCATCCCTCATCCCGCATCCCTCCGGAGTGGAGACGCTGCGCTGGCGGGACGGACGCCTGGAGCTGATCGACCAGCGCGTGCTTCCCGCGCGCGTCGAGTTCGTCGCCTGCGCGACGGCGGAAGAAACCGCGCGGGCCATCCGCGACATGGTGGTGAGAGGCGCGCCCGCCATCGGCTGCGCCGCCGCCTACGGCTACGCGCTCGAGGCGGCCCGGTTGAGGGACGCGGCGCCAGCCGAGTTCTCGGCCGGGCTGGGCTGCGCCTATGACGCACTCGCCGCCTCCCGCCCGACCGCGGTTAACCTGTTCTGGGCCCTCGAACGCATGCGGGCCGTGGTCAAGGCCGCCGCACCGGCGCGCCCCGCCGACATCGCCGCGCGCCTGCTTGACGAAGCGCACCGCATAACCGCCGAGGACGTTGCCGCAAACCGCGCCATGGGCGGGCACGGCGCCGCGCTCCTCGCGGATGGCATGCGGGTGCTCACCCACTGCAATGCCGGGGCGCTCGCGACCGCCGGGCACGGCACCGCGTTGGGCGTGATCCGCAGCGCAGTGGCGGCCGGCAAGCGCGTATCCGTGATCGCCGGCGAGACGCGCCCGTTCCTGCAGGGCGCGCGGCTGACCGCGTGGGAACTCTCGCAGGACGGCATCCCGGTGACGCTGATTGCCGACAGCATGTCCGGACACCTGATGGCCCACGGCGAGATCGATGCGGTCATCGTTGGCGCCGACCGGGTGGCTGCCAACGGCGATGTCGCCAACAAGATCGGCACCTATATGATCGCCGTGTTGGCGCGCCGGCATCGCATCCCCTTCTACGTCGCGGCGCCGTTGTCCACCATCGACCCGCGGACCGAAAGCGGGGCGGCCATCCCGATCGAGGAGCGCGGGGCGGCGGAGGTGCGCGGCCACGCCGGGCTCGAATGGGCGCCGGCCGGCGTCGCCGTGCGCAACCCCGCCTTCGACGTCACGCCGGCGGAACTGGTCAGCGCGCTCATCACCGAGAAAGGCATCGTGCATCAACCGGACCACGGCAAGATTGCCGTACTCCTCAAGTGAATCCAAGCGCAGTGAAAAGCGAATAGACAGGATTTACATGATTAACAGGATTGCATACTTAGCGTACCCGATCGTCACGGGTAGCAACTTATGCGATACGGGACGCCTGATCGCTACTTGAGCCGAAATAGGGACTTGATCGCCGTGACCTTCTTTGGGGGAACACCCCATTCCTTTGCGAGTTGATCCCAGCTTTTCAGTGCCGCACGTATGTTGTCGATGATCAGCTCGCCGTCGTGCTTGATCCCGAATTTCTTGCCAAGGTCGATGAGGTCCCGTGACGTGAACCCATCACGCTTGCCTCCAAGACTCATCTGATGCTGGCGCGTATATCCCGCGCCTCGCGCGAAAGTCATGTCGAAGGCGGGCGCCAGTCGCCAGCGTCCGGTCTCGTTCATGAGAAAGGCGATATTTTTAACATGATCATCCTGATTGACGGCAATGATATTGAAGCAGATCCGCCGGAAGGCTTGTTCCAGCGCCGGGTAGCCAAGCTGCAGTTCCAGAATGACTCGAAGGAACTGCTCGTATGAGTAGGTCCCTGGAGCGTTGTAATCCGCGTGGTCCAGCCCGCCGAGGCTATGCAGGTGCAGCTTTTTTGTGCCCTCGCGGTCGAAGCGCCTGACCATGAAGTGGGCATAGCTTCGCTCTCTCAGCAGGTTTGTCGCTTCCATTTCGATGCCTGCATCCTTCGCCATCAGCGAGTACACGTACTCGACACGGTTGTACGGCTGCGGCTTGGGGTTTGGAGCGTCGAGCTCGCCCACACCGTCGAATTTGATGATCCAGTGCTCATCGCCCGCTCGCGGTGTTGTAAAACTCGATCGCACTTCTCCCTTCGCGCGATTCCAAAGAATCACTGCCTTGGGTCGCGCGCCACCCGCGGATGAACCCACCCGCATGATTTCCGCCACTGCCACATCGGTCTCTCCTTCGATGAGGCTGCGTGCCTGTTCGACGAGGTCCGCGATTTCGAGCGACTGGCGCTCGCGCGCAGTGGCGCCACCGCGAATTGCAGGCCTGAACTCAAGCGCTCCCATGCCACGCTTGCCCATGTACAGGAGCTTCTGCACCGGGCTCATCGCGCTTTCCGGCCGCCCCTGGTTTTCGAAATACGCCTTGATGATGGCGTTACCGAAGCGATCGGGAAGCGCGTCGGCAAGCACGCCTGGCAATCCTGCAAACGCTTCGACCCGGTTCAGCTCGGCAAAGCTCACCGGTCCGCGCAGGCTGAGCGGCAGCTTCCGGGGCGAGATTTCAAAGCCGCGGCGGCGGAAGGCCTCGTCGTATTCGAACGTGATCCTGCCGTCGTCCTCCTCGGACACGGCGCCGACGAATTTATCCCAGATCCAGACCTGCGCGAGACCCAGAACGCTAGCCATCGGCAGGCTTCCTTGCGCGCTGGCGCGGTTTTCCCTGGCGCTTCATCAGTTGAATGGGCGACACCGATGGTGCGGGAAGAAAAGCATCCAGGTCACCTAACCGCCCGAGCGCGCGTAGGAGTTTCAACAAGGTAGAGAGCTGGAAATCCTTACCGAGCTCGGCATCGCGTATCGTGGTTCGATTGACGCCCGCGCGGACGGCAAGCCCCCCTTGAGAGAGGTTTATCTGCAGCCGATAGGCCCGCAGGCGCGCGCCCAGTTCCTGCAAGATTTCATCCTCCGTTTTGGAGGCTATAGCCATCTTTAACTGCCTAAAAGCCAAATATTGATGATTATAACCATCATAACCATATTATTCAATTACGATGGGTATAACCATCTTTATATCGAAAATATTCAGATATTGATGGGTATAGACATCATAATGTGAGCAACGATCAGGGTTGATGCGCCAAGGCTGGGTAACACTGCCACCCGGATAAAGACTTGTAGCCACCAGTCATAGCGTGATCCGAACCGAGATCAGTGGTTTTGCTTTAGATCTTATCTTGCATATCCCCTTCCCCCGCGTGCGGGGGAAGGAAGTAGGATGGGGGCGGCCCGACCAGGGCATGTAAATCCTGTCCATTCTGGTTTTGATTTTTCGAATCACGACTTACGCCTCTTGCGGCACTCGAGATGGGCTCTGACAACACCGTACTGGTAACCGGCGCGAACGGCTTCGTGGGGCGGGCGCTGTGCGCTGCGCTCGCGGCTGCAGGCCATAGCGTGCGCATGGCCGTGCGCGCGGCGCAGCCCGATCTCCCCGGCGCGGTTGCGGTGGGCGACATCGGCCCCGCCACCGACTGGCGCGCGGCGCTCGACGGCATGGGCACCGTGGTGCACCTCGCCGCGCGCACCCACGTGCTGCACGAAACCGCAATCGATCCGCTCGCCGAGTACCGGCGGATCAACGTCGGCGGCACCGAGCGCATGGCGCGCTCGGCCGCGGCGATGGGCGTGCGGCGCCTCGTTTTCCTCAGCAGCGTGAAGGTCAACGGCGAAAGCACCATGGCGCGCCCGTTTACCGAGAGCGATGCGCCGCATCCCGAGGACGCCTACGGCATATCCAAACTGGAAGCAGAGCAGGCGCTCTCCCGCATCGCGGCCGAGACGAGCCTCGAGGTGGTGGTGCTGCGCCCGCCGCTCGTCTACGGACCCGGCGTCAAGGGCAACTTCCTGCGCCTGATGCGACTCGTCGCCCGCGGCGTGCCGCTGCCGCTCGGCGCCATCCGCAACCGGCGCAGCCTGGTCTACGTCGGCAATCTCGCCGATGCCATCGTCAAAGCGGTCGAAGCGCCCCGGGCGGCGGGCGCAACCTACCTGGTGGCTGACGGCGAGCACGTGTCCACGCCAGAGCTCGTGCGCGGGCTCGCGCGGGCGCTCGACGTGAAGCCGCGACTTCTGTCGCTGCCGCTCGCAGCGCTCGGCCTCGGCGCGACCCTCGCGGGGAAACGCGCGGAGTTTGCGCGTTTGACCGGCTCGCTGCAGGTGGACAGCTCGCGGATACTGCGCGAGATCGACTGGCAGCCGCGCTACAGCCTGACGCAAGGGCTCACGGAAACCGCGCGGTGGTACCGGACGAACTGAGTGCTGAGTCCTGAGTTCCGAGTTCCGGGTTCCGAGTTCCGGGTTACAAGGTTCAAGTTCCAAGTTTCAGGTTCTTACTGGCAGCTTACGGCTGGCGGCTAACAGCTGACGGGCGCGGGAATATCCGTTGCCAACCCTGATATGACCATGGTAATATGACCATAGTCAAATAATCAGATCCAGTGTGGCCCATGGAAAAAACCGTCTCCAAATCCAAGTTCAAGCCGCGCGCGCTTGAGTATTTCCGGTTGGTCGAGGAAACGCGCCAGGGTTTGGTCATCACCGATCGCGGCAAGCCGGTGCTGAGACTCAGTCCCTATCAACCCGGACCGGAAGCAAAGGCGGTGGGCGCCAGGCGTCTGCGCGGTGCCGTAGTCCGCTACGATGCGCCCTTCGAGCCGGTCGGGCTTGAGGACTGGGAAGCGTTGAAGTGATCCTGCTCGACACCCACGTCTGGGTGTGGTGGCTGGCGCAGCCGGAGCGGCTGACGAAGAGCGCCCGGCAGGCGGTCCAGAGTGAACTGGCGACGGGAAGCGTCGGCATATCGTCCTTCAGCGTGTGGGAGCTTGCGTTGCTGGTCCAGCGAAAAAGACTCGATCTCTCGGTGGATCTCGCGGAATGGGTCGTCGAGAGCGAGCGGATCAAGGGCGTCACGTTCCACCCGGTCAGCAACAGCATCGCCCTCCAGTCAGTCAACCTCCCCGGCGCATTCCATCCCGACCCCGCCGACCGTATCCTGGTGGCCACCGCGCGCCAGCTCGGCGCGACATTGGTGACGGGCGACGCCAAGATTCACCGCTACCCGCACGTCAAGACCTTGTGGTAACGCACGGAGCAATCGCGATCGTGGCGGCGTCGTTCTGGGCCCCACTGACGGCATTTGCCGCCGCGCTATTCGCCGTCTGGTGGCTCGCCAGAGGCACACTTTCCACTCTCGCCCTCGACCACCCCACTCCCCGCTCGCTGCATGAGGCGCCGGTCCCGCGCACGGGGGGGCTGGGGCTGCACGCCGGCGCGCAGCTCGCGCTCGGGATCATCGCGCCCAACCTGCCGGCGGCGCTGTGGATCGCGTTCATCGCGCTCTTGCTGGTTTCGTTCCTGGACGACTTGCGCGAAATCCCGGCACACTGGCGGCTCGCCGCGCATCTCGCGGCGTGCGGCTTGTTCGTCGCGGCGGTGCTGCCGGGCGAATACGGTATCCTACTCGCCGCGGTGGCGACGCTCGCCATCGCCTGGATGGCCAATCTCTACAATTTCATGGATGGCTCCGACGGGCTCGCGGGCGGCATGGCGCTGTCCGGATTTTTCTTCTACGGCCTGGCGGCCTGGCTCGCCGGCAACACCGAATTCGCGCTGGTCAATTTCAGCATCGCCGCCGCCGCTGCGGCGTTTCTGGTCTTCAACTTCCATCCCGCGCGCATCTTCCTCGGCGACGCCGGCTCGGTGCCACTCGGCTTCCTCGCTGCCGCGCTGGGCCTGATCGGCTGGCTGCAGCGCGACTGGACGTGGTGGTTCCCGGTGCTGGTGTTTTCTCCCTTCATCGTCGATGCGAGCGCCACGCTCGCGCGCCGGCTGCTGCGCCGGGAGAGAGTATGGCAGGCGCACCGCGACCACTATTACCAGCGCCTGGTGCTGCTTGGCTGGGGCCACCGCGACACCGCGTTGGCCGAGTACGCGCTGATGTTCGCGTGCGGCGCGCTGGCGCTGGCGGCGCTGGCCCTGCCGGAAGCTCTGCAAGCTGCCACGCTCGCCGCGATGACGCTTGTCTACCTGGTTCTGATTACGCTCATCGAGCGCAACTGGCGCCGTTTCAAACCCGTAAATGGTCAATCGTGAATCGTAAATCGTTTAATAGTCCGGACGCACGGCCGTCGCCCGCGGCACTCTCTCCCGGAGGAACGGCAAACGCGGCGACAGCGTGGGCGCGATTCACGATTCACGATTCACGATTCACGGTTGGCAGGCGATGAGACTCCCGTGGCGTTCGCTGCTCGCGTGGATGCACGATCTGGCTGCGTGCGCGGCTGCCTGGATGGTTGCTTTCTGGCTGCGCTTCAATCTCGAGATTCCCGACGTTTACTTCGAGATCGCGCTGAAGGGACTGCTGTGGGTGGTGCCGGTGCACGCCGCCCTGTTCTGGGGTTGCGGGCTGTACCGCGGCCTGTGGCGCTTCGCCAGCCTGCCCGACCTCCGGCGCATCGTGCTGGCGGTGGGCGCGGGCGCGGTGGCGGCGCCGACGTTGCTGTTCATGCTGCAGATCCCGGTGCCGCGCTCGGTGCTCATCATGAGCCCGATCCTGCTGATGATGATCATGGGCGGCAGCCGCATCGTCTATCGCGCCTGGAAGGAGCGGACGCTGGGGCTGGTCGCTGCCGGAGACCGCGAGCCGGTGGCGGTCATAGGGGGCGAAGACGCTACGGTCAATCTGATCAAGGACCTTGCGCGGAGCCCGCAGTGGGATGTCGTCGGCGTCTTTGACGACGATGCGACGAAAAGCGGCCGGCAGCTGCATGGCGTCAACGTGCTGGGCCGGCCGGAGGACATACCCCGCTGGCAGGGAAAGCTCGGCTTCTCGCAGGCGATCATCGCCATGCCAAACGCCACCCACACCGCGCGCCGCCGGGCGGTCGATATCTGCAATCGCGCCGGTATCAAGGTGTTGACGGTGCCCTCGTTCGACGACCTGGTGAGCGGCCGCGTGACGGTATCGCAGGTGCGCCACGTGGAACTCGACGACCTGCTGGGACGCGACCCGGTGGAGCTGGACGCCGCCGGACTGAAGGGCTGGCTCGCCGGCCGCGTGGTGATGATCACCGGCGCCGGCGGCTCGATCGGCGCGGAGCTGTGCCGCCAGGTGGCGCGCTTCGCGCCGCAGAAGCTGGTGCTGTTCGAGCTGAACGAGTTCGCCCTCTACACCATCGAGCAGGAGTTCGCGGACCGCCACCCGCAACTGCAGCTCGTGTGCGCCATCGGCGACGTCAAGGACGCGCTCCGGGTCGAGCAGGTCATCGGCGCCCATCGTCCGTCCGTCATTTTTCATGCCGCGGCCTACAAGCACGTGCCGCTGATGGAGAACGAAAACGCCTGGCAGGCGGTGCAGAACAACGTCTCGGGCACGCTCGTCATCGCCCGCGCCGCGGCGGCGCACGGTGTCGAGAAGTTCGTCCTCATCTCCACCGACAAGGCGGTCAACCCGGCGAACGTGATGGGCGCGAGCAAGCGGCTCGCCGAAATGGTATGCCAGGCGCGGCAGCGCGCGGACGGCATGCGCTTCGTCATGGTGCGCTTCGGCAACGTCCTGGGATCCACCGGCAGCGTGATACCGAAGTTCCGCGAGCAGATCGCGCGCGGCGGCCCCGTCACGGTCACCCACCCGGACGTTACGCGCTACTTCATGTCGATACCCGAGGCGGTGCAATTGGTGCTGCAGGCCGGGCTGATGGGCGGCGGCGGCGAGATCTTCGTGCTGGACATGGGCGAGCCGGTGAAAATCGCCGATCTCGCGGGCGATATGATTCGCCTCTCCGGCTTCAGCGAGCAGGACGTGAAGATCGTCTACACCGGCCTGCGCCCCGGGGAGAAGCTCTACGAGGAGCCGCTCGCCAGCAACGAAAACCTGCTGCCCACGCCGCACCCCAAGCTCAAGGTCGCGCGAGCACACCAGGAGAACAGCGACTGGTTGCCGCGTCTCGAATCCTGGTTGGTGAGCGGCGGCCAGGTGGACGATGCGCGGGTCAGGGCCGATCTCGCGAAATGGGTCCCGGACTACTCACCACGTTAGAGAGCCCGGCTGACCATGCTCAATCGACTCCCGGCGCTCGCCCGTTTTCTGCTGGCGCTGGTGGCAATCAACCTTGCGGTGTTCGCAGGCTTGCGGATCCTCTTCTGGGCTGTGTTTCACGAGGCCTCCGCGGGCGCCTCCTGGGCAGAGGTGCTGAGGGCCCTCTATATAGGGTTCAAGTTCGACCTCCGGCTGGCGCTACTCCTCGTTCTCCCCCTCGCGCTCCTCGGCTGGATCCCGCTGTTCGATCCTGCGCGCCGGAGCGCGGCGCGGCTCGCATGGGTGGGATATCTCGCTCTGACGCAGTGCGTGGTGCTGCTGCTCTACTTTGTCGATTTCGGGCATTACGCCTACGTGCGGGCGCGTCTCAACGCAAGCTTCACGGAGCACCTGACACCGGTGGACGTGGCGGCCCGGATGGCGTGGGAAACCTATCCGGTAGTGCCGGGCGTCCTCGCGTTGTTGGTGCTGACTTGCGGATACATCTGGCTCGTGCGCCGCGCGGCCCGGCGGGCGCTCGCCCCTGTCGCTCGACCCGCGGCCAGGTGGCCCGGTCGATTGGCAGCCGGGGCCCTTGCAGTGCTGTACCTGTTTGGCATCTACGGCAAGTGGTCGTGGTACCCGCTGCGCTGGAGCGAAGCGTTTTTTTCCTCGAACGAGGCGGTGGCCGCGCTCGCCCTCAACCCGGTCCTGTATCTTTCGGACACCGCTGCCAACCCCAGCCGGCCGTACGACGCAAGAAAGGTGCGCGAGCACTATGGCTTCGTGTCGACGCTTCTCGGAATCAGGGCGCCGGACCCGCAGAACCTGGAGTTCGCGCGCTATGCCACGCCACGGAGCAAGCCCGCGGCCAAGTACAACCTGGTTGTCATCCACATGGAATCGTTCGCGGCGTTCAAGGCCGGCGCGTTCGGCAACCGGCTCAACGCGACCCCCTATTTCGACGCGATCGCAAAAGAGGGCATCCTCTTCACGAACTTCTTTGTGCCTGCAGTTCCCACGGCGCGTTCAGTGTTTACCATGATGACCGGCATTCCGGACGTGAGTCCGGTAACCACCGCCTCGCGCAATCCGCTGGTGATCAACCAGCACACGCTGGTCAACGCGCTGGAAGGCTACGCAAAGTATTACTTCCTCGGCGGCAGCGCAACCTGGGGCAATATCCGCGGATTGTTCACGCACAACGTGCCCGGCCTGCGCGTATACGAGGAGGGCGATTACGACGCGCCGCACATCGATACCTGGGGTGTATCGGATATCGTCCTCTTCGATAAGGCGCTGGAGGCGTTAGGCAACGAGAAGCAGCCGTTTTTCGCCTTCATTCAGACTTCCGGAAATCATCGGCCGTACACGATCCCGGAGGACCGGCGCGGGTTCGTTGTGGAGCAGATGGACGGCGCCGTGCTCAAGGACAACGGTTTCGACAGCCTCGCGGCCTACAACGGCATGCGGTTCCTGGATTACTCGTTCGAATTCTTCTTCGCGCGGGCGCGCACAGCGCCGTACTTCCGGAACACCGTGTTCTTGATGTACGGGGATCACGGCAACCCCTCGACCCAGCAAACCCCCTGGGAACAGCTCAGGCTGACGGGCTATCACGTGCCGGCGGTCATCTATGCGCCCGGGTTGATCGAAGGCGGCCGGCGCATCGATTCTACCGCCAGCCTGACCGATGCTTTGCCGACGATGCTCAGCCTTTTGGGAATTCCCTATCTCAACACCGGCATCGGGCGCGATCTGCTCAATCTCGGGCCCACGGACCCTCGTTTCTCCCTGATCGGGGAGAACGCGGTGCTCGATGACGAGTTCTTTCTGCGGCTCGATCCGGGCGGCCCGCGTCTGTTCCGCTACCGCACGCCGGCGGGCGCAGAGGACGTGCACGAACGCTACCCGGAAAAGGTTGCGGAACTGCGGCGCCTGCAGGAGGCGCTCTTCCAGACCTCGAGATACATGCTCTACCATAATCCGGCCCGCCCCCATGCGCCGGAGGGTTCCGCGGTTCGGCAAGGTGCGCGGCGCTGAGGTTAGTGCGGCAGGGAGTCAGGGTATTGAGAGGCCGGTTGAACATAGAAAAAGCGAACCGCGGAGGCGCAGAGACGCGGAGAACAGAAAATTCAATGACTTACAAAGTTTCTACGATTCTCCAATTTGGTGAACCGTCGTTTCATAGATTTTCTTTGCGTTACCTCTGCGTCTCTGCGTCTCTGCGGTTAGCTACCGCCGTTTTTAGGTTGAACCAGGAGGGCGGAACGTGACTGCGGCCGGGTGGACGAGAGGGGCATTGCTGGTGGCGGTGGCGCTGGCGTTTGGCGGGCTTTACTTCCGGTTGTTCGATGCGCCTACGCTCGGCGGATTTGCGCCGCCGCAGGCCGCCCCACGCGCTGTGTCGCCAACCGCACCGCTTTACCGGCCGCTGTTTCTCCCCAATAGCGCCGAGCGCTCGGTCCATAGCGCCACCGCCGCGGAGATCTCCGGCGGAAGACTGCGCGCCTTTTGGTACGGCGGCAGCCGCGAAGGCGCGGCGGACGTTGCCATCTACACCTCCGTCTTTTCCCCGGTCGAGGGAACCTGGAGCCCGGAGCGCGCGGTCGTCACCCGCGAAGCCGCGCAGCGGCATCTGCAACGCTACCTGCGCAAACTGGGTAATCCCGTGGTCGGCCGCGATGGTAATGGGCGCTTGTGGCTGTTTTTTGTCAGCGTGACGGTCGGCGGCTGGGGCGGCAGCGCCATCAACCTGACGGTTTCGGAAGACGAGGGCGAGACCTGGAGCGCCCCCCGTCGTCTGATTGCTACTCCGTTTTTCAACATCAGCACGCTGGTTAAGGGTTCGCCCCTCCAATTTTCCGACGGGACCATCGGGCTGCCGGTCTATCACGAGATGCTCGGTAAATTCGGCGAGCTGCTGCGTCTGGATGCCGAGGGTCATGCAATCGGGAAAACGCGCTTGTCCTGGGGCCGGACGTCGTTGCAGCCGGTGATCGTGCCGCGGTCGGAAACCGAGGCGGTCGGCTTCATGCGTTACGCAGGGGCTCCGCCGAACCGGGTGCTGATGATCCGGACGACCGATGGCGGCGCGACCTGGACGCCGCCGGTCAAGACTGTCCTGCCGAACCCGAACGCGGCGGTGAGTGGCGTGTTGCTCGCGAACGGTGCGCTGCTCCTGGCGCTCAACCATGCCGAGGAAAATCGCGAGAGCCTTTCGCTCGCGACCTCGATGGACTTCGGCAACACGTGGCGCATTGCGCACGAGTTGGAGGGCAACTCCGGCTCGCCGCAGCCGTTGTTGCGGGAATACTCCTACCCCTGGATCATGCAGGACGGAGCCGGCGATGTACATCTGCTCTACACCTGGGGTCGTACGCGCATCAAGCACGTGCAATTCAATCCGGCATGGTTGGCGGGTAAACGCTGATGTCCGCGATCTTCAGCCTTTTTGGCTGCGGTTTGCTCACCCTGGTCGTGGTAGCAGCCGGTCTCCGCCTGCAGCGCTTCCCGGTCAATGCGCGAGTCGCGGTCATGCTGGCCGGCGCGTTCGCCGTGTTCGCGACCATTGGCGAACTCTCGGCCGCAGCCTACGTGCGAGGCGTCACCGGGGACCTGAGCATGACGACGCTCGTTCTCGCGGGTGCCGCGTGCGTCGCGCAGTTCACCCGACGGACCGTGATCGAACCGCAAGATTTGTGCGTGCTTTTTTGGCTGGTGGCGGCCGCCGCCGCTTTCTTGTACCCATTTGCTCTGGGGTGGACGCGATTTGACCCGTACGCGCTCGGCTATGGATCGATCGAGTTCGTCACTGCGTTGCTGCTGGTCACGCTCGCCGCCTGGCACTTCCGGCGCAATGCCGTAGTGCTTGTCGTCGTCGTCGCCGCGCTTGCGTATTTCATCGGCGCTTACGAATCGCGCAACCTTTGGGATTACTTGATCGATCCCCTGGTCGCCCTGTATGCCCTGGTCCGGCTGCTTGCCGGCGCGCGCCGCCTGAGCGTAGCGCGTTAGGGCGCTTGGCCCCAGAAAAAACGAACCGCGGAGGCGCAGAGACGCGGAGAACAGAAAATTCGACGATTTACAAAGCTTCTACGATTCTCCAGTTTAGTGAACCGTCATTTCGTCTATTTTCATTGCGTTACCTCTGCGTCTCTGCGCCTCTGCGGTTAGCTACCGCCGTTTTTACGGTGGATGATTCGCGCCGTGGCGGATACCGGTGAGGCCGGCAGCGGGCCTACCTGACGCAACAGCTCCTGGTGGACCCGGTCCGGGGTGATCTGCTGCAAGCACGGATTCTCAGTCGAGCTGTAGCGGCACGTCTTTTTCTGGCAGGGAGAGCACTCGAGATTGGACCGCAGGTGCACCTGCGAGGAACCCGATGCCCCGATGAGCCCGGAGTCGGTCGATCCATAGAGGGTGATCGAGGGCACGTTCAGCGCCGCGATCAGGTGGCTCAATCCCGTATCCATGCAGACACAGGCCGTGGCTCTTTCGAGCACATAGCCCAGTTCGGAAAGACTGAGTCTGGGCAGGACCTGAATCCCGGAATGAATGGCGAGACGCCGCGCTCTCACCTCTTCTTCGCTATTTCCCCAGGGCAAGAGCACCTTGAATCCCGCCTGGACCGACCGCTTGAGGAGGTCTTCCCAATAAGCTTCGGGCCACAGCTTCGTCTTCCAGCTGGCGTTGTGGACGAAGACGAGATACTCCCCGGGGAGATCGACCTTCGGCTTCACGAATCGCTCCCTCTGAATCTGAAAATCGGGCTGCGAAGCGGGGACCGGGTAGTCCAGCGCA
>CAZCGD010000505.1:0-2053 GCA_964498105.1 uncultured Streptomycetaceae bacterium | reverse complement strand
GGCGCGCGTGACCGTCGCCTTGAAGGACGGCCGGCAGCGCACGCACGCGTGCGAGAGTCACCGCGGTGATTTCCAGCAGCCCTTTGCGGAGTCGGAGATTCGTGAGAAATTCCGGGAACTCGCGGGGGTCGTGCTCACGCCGGAGGGCGTCGCCCGCATCGAAGAACTCGCGGACCGGTGCGAGCAATGGCAGAGCGTCGGCGAGTTGACCGGGCAGTTGCGCCGCCACGGCCGATCCTGAGCCGGAACGGTTACACTGACGTCCCAGGAGTTTGTCGGACTTAGGTCCGACAAACTCCTTATGATCCCTGGACGAAAGTAGAGACGCGTGCTCGATCTCATCATACGCGGCGGCCGCGTGGTCGCGCCGGAAGGCGCGGGCCTCCTGGACATCGCCGTCGCCGGCGACCGGATCGCCGCGGTGGCCGCGCCCGAAGCGTTGAAGGACCTGCCCGCCGGCCGAATCATCGACGCCGGCGGCAAGCTGGTCTTTCCCGGCGGCATCGACCCGCACATCCACTGCGACTGGCCGGTGCAGCCGGGCACGGACGGCGGTCCGCCGGTGCTGAGCGCCGGTTCGGCGCCCGTCAGCCGGGCGGCGCTCTTCGGCGGCACGACCACGCTCATCGATTTCGCCATCTGGAACGCGGGTGAGACGCTCGAACAGGCCATTTCCCGCCGCGACCGCCAGTGGCGCGGGCAGTCCCATTGCGACTATGCGTTTCACGTGACGTTGTTCGGGAAAATCCCGCCGACCACCCTGAACGAGTTGCCGGAGGCGATGCAGGCGGGCTTTCCAACGGTGAAGATCTTCACGACCAACATCCGCCCGTCCATCATGGACCGAAAAATCGGGTTCGGCGACATCTGGGAGATCCTCAAGGTGCTCGCGCGGCACGGCGGGCTCGCGGCGATCCACGCCGAGGAAGACGACCTCGTGATGCACATGTACGAGAAGCTCATCGCGGCAGGACGGGTCGGTTTCGAGAACATGCCCGAGGTGCACAGCGCGCTGTCCGAGGACCTGGCCTTCCGGCACATTATCCGCCTGGCGGAAAACGTCGAAGGCGCCGCGCTCTACATGATGCATGTCAGCGCGGGCACCGGCGTCGCGGCCATCCGCGAATCGCGCGCGCGGGGATACCCGATCTACGGCGAGACGCTGCACCAGTACATGCTCTACAACGCATCCGATTACCTGCGCCCCAACGGGCAGATCTATCACACCTATCCCTCGCTCAAGACCGAGGCGGACCAGCAGGCGCTGTGGCGGGGCACCGTGGACGGCGAGATCAGCACCATCGCGACCGACGGCATCTGCACGTCGCTGTGCACCAAGGTGCACGGCAAGCGCATCGACGACACCACCGGGGGCAGCGCCGGCGTCGAGCCGCGGCTCTCCGTGATGTACACCGAGATGGTGGTGAAGCGCGGCTATTCTCTGGAGAGGTTCGTAGATCACGTCTCGACCAGCGCCGCGCGCATCATGGGGCTTTACCCGCGCAAAGGCGCGATCGCGGCGGGCAGCGACGCCGATCTCGTGATCTTCGACCCCGCCATCCGGCGCAAGGTGCGCGTGGAAGATCTGCACGAGGCCGATTACAGTCCGTGGGAAGGCCATGACATCGCGGGATGGCCGGAAACCACGATACTGCGCGGCAAAATCGTGGTGGACAGGGGCGAGTTTCTGGGCGCCGCGCGGGGGACCCGCATCCCGCGCAAGATCTCCGATGCGATCCGCACCCGCCCCGCGTCCTGAAAATCAGCGCGGAACGGTTCCCAGCCATTCTTCCTCCTTTGATGCCAGCCAGAAAGAAGTCCGCGCAATCCGAATGCGCGGTAACCCCGTTGCTCCCGGTCACCATCCAGCCCGGCAACATTCGCTACGCGCCGGGCGTGCGCGCCGGCCGCTGGGTGTTTGCCACCGGACACAAAGGCACAGCCGATTTTGTGAGCGGCATGGCGCCCGAATTGATCGACGAGTCCGCGCCGCGCCACGGCCCGCCGAAACACAAGAAGGAGGCGCAGCGCATCTTTGCCAATTTCGAGAAAG
>CAZCGD010000504.1:0-2183 GCA_964498105.1 uncultured Streptomycetaceae bacterium | reverse complement strand
CTGCACGTCGTCGCGCTTGCGGTGCACCTGGTTGGGCGCCGGCATGTGCTGGTCGAACACCGCCTTGGCGATGCCCACCAGGCCCGGGTGCGCCACCCAGGTGCCGTCGCAGCCGTCGGTCGCCTCGCGGATCTTGTCGGCGCGCACCTTTTCGAGCGCGGCCGCGTTCGCTGCGGGATCGTTCTTGATCGGGATCTGCGCCGCCATGCCGCCCATGGCAAAGGCGTTACGGCGGTGGCAGGTCTTGATGAGCAGCAGGGCATAGGCTCGCATGAAAGGCGCGGTCATGGTCACCTGCGCGCGCTCGGCAAGGCAGAAATCCCGGTGGGAGCGGAATTTCTTGATGCAGCTGAAGATATAGTCCCAGCGCCCGATGTTGAGCCCGACGCAGTGCTCGCGCAGCTCGAAGAGGATCTCGTCCATCTCGAAGGCGGCAAGCACGGTTTCAATCAGTACGGTCGACCTGATGGTGCCCTGCGGCACGCCAAGTTCGCGCTGTGCCGTGACGAAGATGTCGTTCCACAGCCGCGCCTCCAGATGGCTTTCCAACTTCGGCAGGTAGAAATAGGGTCCGGTATCGCGCGCCAGCATCGCTTTCGCGTTGTGGAAGAAATAGAGGCCGAAATCGAAGATCGCGCCGGAGACCGGCGCACCGTCGATGGTCACGTGGCTTTCCAGGAGGTGCCAGCCCCGCGGCCGTACCATCAGGGTAGCGGTCTTCTCGTTCAACTCGTAGCGCCTGCCCTCGGCGCTGACCAGGCGGATGGTGCGGTGCACCGCATCGCGCAGGTTGATCTGGCCCTCGATCAGGTTCTCCCACGTCGGCGTGTTGGAGTCCTCGAAGTCGGCCATGAACACGTTGGCGCCGCTGTTGAGCCCGTTGACCACCATTTTGCGGTCGGTTGGACCGGTGATTTCGACACGGCGGTCCTGCAGGTCGCGCGGCGCGGGCGCGACACTCCATTCGGCATCGCGGATTGCCTTCGTCTCCCGCAGGAAGTCGGGAAGCGTGCCGGCGTCGAAATCGCTCTGGCGCCGGGCGCGGGCCGCGATGAGCTCGCGGCGGCGTGCTTCGAACTTGCGCGCAAGTTTGGCGACGAATGCCAGCGCCTGCGGCGTGAGGATGGCTGCGTATCCGGGCGTGACTGTGGCCCAGCACTCGACGCCCGCGGGCAGCGGCAGCGGCTTATCCACAAGCGCCTCCTCTCCAGGTGTGGTTTCGGGCAGTCAGTTGGTGGCCTGCGTGTTTTCGCATAGTGAAATCCCGTATTGGATTAAATGTTGCACTGCATTATATCCCCAATTCACAATGGGTCCAATTGATGGAGTTCGCGAACAGCAGGTGGCGAAGAGCTGCTCGGCGTATTTGCTATAATCCGACCCTTTCCGAAGTGATTCTCGACGCGCTGAGTCAAAGCGCATCCACTATTCACGCGAATTCCCCCGGCGCCAGGAGCACGCAGCGGCAAGAACGATCCACTTCATGGATCTCTCCTGGACGCCCCCGCTGATCGCCTGATCCCCCGATTACCAGACCGAACCAGATTGAACGGAGAAGAGACGCCATGACCGAACGAATCGACCTGCTGAAGATTGCCCAGGAAGAACAAAGCGGTGATCTGTTCAAGCTGCTGGACAGCATTTACAAGAGATCCAAGGTTCAGCCGCGAGGCATTTCCGACGCGATTATCTGGGAAGGCGGAAACATGCACGGCAACGTGAAGCCGGTCGCGCACTCGTTTACCGATATGTTCGCGCTGAACGGCACGTTGATGGCGCTCGACGTGCTGGGCCTGCCGTTTCTCGGCGTGCCGATGATGGCGCAGTTCCGGCACGACACCAGGCTCGCATCGCTCGACTGGTTCGGCAAGCTCGAGTACACGTCACTTAAGTGGTCCACCGCCGGCGACTTCATGGTCAACGAGGGCGCGAAGAAGGTGGTGGTCTACGGCAAATCCGCCAATGCGCCGCTGCGCACCGCGGCCGGGGTCTACTGCAATGTCCGGCCCTACGGCACGATCACCAGCGTGCGCTTCATGCCCGGCCTGCCGTACTCGCAGGACGGCAAGAAGTTCCAGGTCGCCCGGGACACCGGCAACATCCACTCCGAGATGAACACGCCGGGGGTCAGGATGGCATACGCCGTGCGCTTGTTCCTGAAAATGGTGCACGAAACGAGGCAG
>CAZCGD010000503.1:0-16781 GCA_964498105.1 uncultured Streptomycetaceae bacterium | reverse complement strand
AACAATATTGAACCGCCAAGACGCCGAGAGAAGCTATATCAATATAGTTGGGTGGCAAGAATCCTAATGGCGTAAAGATACGGGATAGGTGCGCCCTTTTTTCGAGACCTTCATGATCTGTGAGATCAAAGAATGTCGATCATAGAGCGCGTGCTGATCTATGTAGTGATAGCAGCGCAGCTCTCCGCGTGCGCTACGCCCCCAGTGCCGACGGTTTCCGAAGCGCAGCGGGGCCGGATGGGTACGGTAGGCGTCATTTCGCTGGCAAGCGCACCGCAGGGTGAGCTTGCGGTAGGCACAAGGGGCACCGGGGCGGGGGCCGCCGAAGGGGCCGTGGCCGGGGCTGTGGTCGGCAGTCCAGTGCTGCAGTACGCCTGGTTTTGCGGGGTGCCCGGGGCCGGTGTCATTTGCGTCCCTGTTCTACTCCTCTTCGCAGGCAGCGTGACCCATGGTGCGGTTGTCGGCGGGGCGCAGGCCGTACCGGAAGACAAGGCAGGCGAGATCGAAGCCACGTTGAGGACGGTCCTGGCCGAAGCCGTGCAGCAGGCAAAGCTCAGATCCGCAGTCGTTGATGCGGCTGCCCGCGCCGGTGTTCGGGGAGTGACCGAGATGCCCGCCGACACGGTGGCGGTGGTCGGGCAGACTGTCGACTACCGGCAGCTCTCGGACGCCAAGGTCGATACGGTCCTCGAAGTCGGCGTCCTGTCGGTCGCGTTGATCGGACGGGGCGGAGCGGACCCGTCGTTGACGCTCCGAATCGGTGCGGTCGCACGCCTCGTGGACGCACGGAGCAATGCGGAGCTCTTCCGCGGGCACGCCTTCACGCATGAGAGCGGGCCCAGGAATTTTAGCGAATGGGGTGCCAATGGGGCGCGCTTGCTCAAGGAAGAGCTCGATCGCGCCTCCGGAACAATTGGGCGGTCGATGGTAGACGAGATCTTCCTCGTCGTGCGAACGAATTGAGGAGCAAGCAGATGCGGATCTATCCAGTTCTTAACGCGCTGCCGTTCGCTGCGGCGGCGTTCGTTTCTGCGGGATGCGCAGTCCAGACGACGGTCTCCGGATTCCGCCCGGTGTATCCGGAAGTGACCCACTCGTTCGGAAACCCCGCGCCGGATTATCTCGACTGGACCAAGGTCGATTCACTCCAGCCGACGCTCCGCTGGCAGGCATTCCCCGGCGAACATCAGCGATTCCCCGGCGGACAGGTCACCCCCTTCGTTGCTGTGGACCCCGCATCGGTGCGCGACGTAAGGTACGACCTCCGGATCTGGACGGTCCGGGGGCGATCGCCCGGGGATCTTGTGTACGAGATCGACGGGCTGACGGAGCCGTTCTACAAGCCCGAGCGACCGCTGAAGCCCGAAACGGAGTACTACTGGAGCGTACGAGCCCGGTTCACCCTGGATGGCGAACCGAGAGCTTCCGAGTGGAGTCTCAGCCAGGTCCCGTGCCCGCCGCCTTACGGGCTCGAATGCGCGCGCGGCGTAACGCGACAGACGGGCCGCATTCCTCCGTTGAATCACTATCGCTTCAAAACCCCACCTCAGTAACCAGAGGGGTGAGCCGGGGTCGGACCCGCGCAACGCGTTGATCCGGACATAGAGCGCGGTTCTAGCGATCCTGTCTCCACAGTCGCAGTGGGCAGTGCGACGCAGCCCCGATGAAGTCGTTGTCGGTCGTCAGCAGCGTCAGTTGATGGCGAATGCAGAGCTGCGCGAGCAGGGCGTCGATGGTGCCAATCTGCACGCCCGCGCGACGGCAGCGATTGCGCAATTCCGCGGCGTCGACGTGATCCTGCCGGTCCGGGGCGAGGAGCGGCAGGGCTGTGAACCGGTCGATGATGTCCTTGCGCGCGCGCGGGCCGGCGAACCCCTGCAGCAGTTCCTGCAAGATCAGCCCCGTGGTCACGATCGTTTCTCCCCCGTCCAGGGCGTCACGCAGCGCGCGCACCTCCGGGGCGGCGGAGGTCACGTCGCGACGGAAGGCGAGGGACCAGACGCTCGTATCTACGAACAGGGTCACCGACGGGAGCGCTCGTCCTTGTAGTCGAACGACTTATCCCATTCGAGCTTGCCCATCAAGTCGAGCAGGCGCTTCTGCCTGCGGCGGGCAATGAACTCTTCGAGCGCGCGGGTAACCGCCGCCTTCTTGGTCCGTTCGCCGCTCACTGCCACGGCGCGTTCGATCAGATCGGGGTCGAGGGATAGGTTGGTGGACATGTGTGACTCCTTACACATGAGTTTACACAAAGCGCATTCCGCCGGCAAGGCGCTGATGCTGACGCGTTTCATTCGGTGATTGCGGTTGACGCTGTTGCGCTAGAATTGCGCTACCGCGCTCGTGGCGTACTTTGACTCCGCCGCAGCGGGAACGATGTCGACGCCCTCTAGCGGATCCCGGGGGAACCAACACTTGGGACCCCACACTCAGGTTTCTATTAACGACTCGATCACCTCCGGGGTGTCCCTGAGATGACGCGGCTGATCGAGTCGTTGCTGATCGAATCGTTGGATCAGGAAGGTCGCGGCGTCGCGCGCCGCGACGGCAAGGCCGTCTTCATTGAGGGCGCGCTGCCGGGAGAGACCGTCACGTATTCGGTCTATCGCAAGAAATCGAGCTACGAGCTGGCGACCCTGGGCTCGGTGGTGAAGGAGAGCGCATCGCGCGTCGCTCCGCGCTGTCCCCATTTCGGCAACTGCGGCGGCTGCAGCCTGCAGCACCTCGACGCCCGCGCGCAGGTCGCGGTCAAGCAGCGCGTGCTGGAGGACAGCCTGTGGCACATCGGGCGGGTCCGGCCGGAGCAGATGCTGCCCGCCATCCATGGCCCGGCGTGGGGCTACCGCCACCGCGCGCGCTTCACCGTGCGCCACGTGCCGAAGAAGGGCGGGGCGCTGGTCGGCTTCCACGAGAAGAAAAGCAGCTACGTTGCGGACATGGACAGTTGTGAAGTCATGCCGCAGCGCATGTCCGCGCTGATCCGCCCGCTGCGCGATCTCGTCAGCATGCTTTCGATAAAGAGCCGGCTGCCGCAGATCGAAGTGGCGCTGGGGGCGGAGGCGGACGTGCTGGTGCTGCGCGTGCTGGAGCCGCTGCTGCCGCCCGACGTGCAGGCGTTGCGCGAGTTCACGGACCGGCACGGCGTGCGGCTTTATCTGCAACCGGGTGGACCAGACTCGGTCGTTCCCTTGTCGGAGACGGATCCTGCGGAACTCTATTACGCGCTGCCCGAGTTCGACCTCCGGATCTATTTTTCGCCCACGGACTTCACGCAGGTGAACCATGCCGTGAACGGCGTGCTGGTGCGCCGGGCGCTGGCGCTGCTCGACCCGCAGCCCGGCGAGCGCGTGGCCGACTTCTTCTGCGGGGTGGGCAATTTCACGCTCGCCATCGCGCGCCGCGGCGCGGCCGTGGTGGGCGTGGAAGGCAGCGCCGAACTGGTGCGGCGCGCGACGCGCAACGCGGAGGCGAACGGCCTCGCGGCCACCGCGTCGTTTATCGAGAGGGACCTCTACCGGGCCGCCGGCGACCCGCTGGCCGGCCTGGGGCGGTTCGACCGCATGCTGCTCGACCCGCCGCGCGACGGCGCGATGGAGCTTTTGAAATCATTGCCGGAAGAGGGGCCGCAACGCCTGGTGTACGTGTCCTGCAATCCGGCGACGCTGGCGCGGGACGCCGCGGTGCTCACGGAAACGCGCGGCTACCGGCTGAGCGCGGCGGGGGTGGTCAACATGTTCCCGCATACTTCGCACGTCGAATCCATCGCTGTCTTCGACAGGTAATAAATTAGCCGCCGCGACGCGAAGAAAAGCTTAGACACGAAGGACACCAAGGACACGAAGGAAAACCAGAACAACAATTAAACCGCCAAGACGCCAAGGCCGCCAAGAAATACAAGGGAATAATAAAACCGGCAAGACGCCAAAAGACAGGAAAACAGGAGTACAAAAAAATGGCCGGGCAAGTGCCCGGCCATTTCCTGTTTTGGTTTCCTTGGCGTTCTTGGCGCCTTGGCGGCTATTTTTAATCCTTCTCGCCGAACAGCGCCATGATCAACTGCAGCAGGTTGGCGAAGATGTTGAACAGGCTCATGTAAACGCCCGTCGTCGCCATGATGTAGTTGGTCTCGCCGCCATTGACGATGCGGCTGACGTCGTGCAGCAGGAACAGCGAGAACACGACGATGATTACCGCTGAAATCGTCAGCGCCAGGGCCGGAATCTGCAGGAACATGTTGGCGACGATCGCGAGCAGCGCCACGATCATGCCGACGAACAGGAACTTGCCCATGAAGCTGTAGTCCCGCTTGGTCGTAGTCGCAATGCCGGCCATGACGAAAAAGATCGCGCCGGTGCCTGCAGCTGCCATGCCGATCAGTTGCGGGCCGTTCTTCAGCGTCAACGCAATCGCGAGCAGCGGCCCGAGAAACCAGCCGAGCAGGAAGGTCATGCCCAGCAGCAGGACTACCCCCCATGCGCTGTTACGGTTGGCGGCAATGGCGTATTGCAAGCCGATTACTGCGCCAAGCATCACGAAGAAACTGATGATCGGGTGCTGCATGATGATGCCACCGGTGTTGATCCCGATGAAGGCGCCGATTATCGTTGGCACCATGGTCAGCGCCAGCAGCAGGTAGGTATTGCGCAGCACCCGCTGTTGCTGCAGCGCGATGTCCTGCGTGCCCGCCTGGTATCCAGTCTGATTGGTCTGCAGTTCCGGTTGCATAAGGTGGTTCTCCTCGGAAAGATATTTCCCGCTCATTAGACTACAGAAAGCACGATCAAGTTGCAACTATTGCGCCGCGGCAACGTTTTCCAAGCTCCTGAAATGACGTGTATATTATGGGCCGGGTGGGTCACGGGAAGGGTGGCAGAGCGGTTGAACGCACCGGTCTTGAAAACCGGCAGGGCCGCAAGGCTCTCGTGGGTTCGAATCCCACCCCTTCCGCCATCTTGCCAACCGGCTCTAATCCACCTTCACCCCGACATCGCGCACGACCTTGCCGTACTTGTCGTAGTCCCGCCGTATCAGGGCCGCGAATTCCCCGGGTGTGGTGGCAAAGGGCTCCAATCCGCCGGCGACATTCAGCTTTTCCTTTAGATCGGGCTGGGCGAGCGCCTTGCCTATCTCGGCGCGCAAGCGGGTGAGCACGGCGGGTGGCGTGCCGACCGGCGCGAACAGGCCGAGCCAGATCGTCACTTCATAGCCGGGGTAGAACTCGCCGATGGTCGGCAGCTCGGAGAACGCTGCCGAGCGCTGCGCCCCGGTCGTAGCCAGCGCGCGCAGCTTGCCCGCCCTGATCTGCGGCGCAGTGGAGGTGCCGGCAAACATCGCCATCGTTTCGCCACCGACCGTGGCGATAGTGGCGGGGGTTCCTCCCTTGTAGGGCACGTGCACGAGGTTGATGCCGGCGCGCTGTTTCAGCATTTCCATGCACATCTGGTGTTGGCTGCCGTTGCCGCCCGAAGCGTACGCCAACGGCGGGTTGGCCTTGCGCGCGTGCTCGATGAATTCCCTGAATGTCTTCACCGGCAGCGAGGGGTTGACCGAAAGGACGAACTGGTTGGCCACGGTGCTCGCCACCGGGACCAGGTCCTTGAGCGGGTCGAACTGCATTTTCGCGTAGAGGTGCGGATTGATGGTGATCATGCTGTCCGCGAGCAGCGCCAGGGTATAGCCGTCCGGCATGGACTTGGCGGCGAGGTCGCCGGCGATATTGCCGTTGGAGCCGGGGCGGTTGTCGAACACCACCGGCTGGCCAAGCTGTTCGGAGATCTTCTGCCCGACCAGCCGCGCGGCGATATCAGGGGCGCCTCCGGGCGGAATAGGAATGATCAGCCGGATCGGACGCGTGGGGTACTGCGCCGATGCCGTGGTCACGAAGAGCACCGCCAGCACGAGGGCGGTGATGCGCATTAGTATCGTCATCACAAGTGAATGATACACTCGCCACCGGAGTTGCTGGCCGCAGCAATCCCGCAGTTCAGCGCATCGAGTGGAGGGAGAATGCCATGCGGTTGCCCTGCTGCATCTTCGCATTGTTGCTGGCCGGTGCCGCGTTCGCGCAGGACTACCCCCGGCGCCCGGTGAGATTCGTAGTCCCGCTGCCGCCGGGTGGATCGCCCGACCTCATGGCGCGCACCATCGCCGCCGGCCTGTCCGCTACCTGGCCGCAGCAAATCGTGGTGGACAACCGGCCGGGAGCGCACCACAACCTCGCGGCCGAACTGGTCGCCCGGAGCGCGCCGGACGGCTACACGTGGCTGCTCACCACTGACAACATCCTGGTGGTGAATTCCCATCTCGAGAAGGTGCCGTTCGACCCGTTCAGGGATTTCGCCCCGGTGACGCAGATCGCCCAGCTCCAGTTTCTCCTGGTGGTCCACCCTTCGGTGCCGGCAAAGTCGGTGCAGGAGCTGGTAGCGGTCGCCAGGGCAAAGCCGGGCGCGCTCAACTACGGCTCCTCCGGCAACGGCAGCCCGCAGCACCTCGGCACCGCGATGCTGCAGCATTTCGCCGGCATCCAGATGCACCACATTCCGTATAAAGGCGCGGCGCCGGCGCTCAACGATCTGCTGCCCGGCCGCATCCAGGTGTGGATAGGCGCGGCAAACTCGCTGTTGCCGCACGTGAAGGACGGGAAGCTGCGGTTGCTGGCGGCCGCGGGATCGCGGCGCTCGCCGCTTCTGCCGGACGCGCCGACGATAGCCGAGTCCGGCTACCCCGGTTATGCCCTCGACATCTGGCTCAGCATCACGATGCCGGCGAAGTCCCCGCCGGCGATCATCGCCAAGGTCAACGCGGATGTCGCCCGGGTGCTCGGCACGCCGGAGATGAGGGCGCGGCTGGCCCCGCAGGGAATCGAGGTTGTGACAGGCACGCCCCAGGCGCTGGCCCAGCTCATTCGCGACGACCACGCGCGCTGGGGCAAGATCATCCAGGCGGCCGGGATCAAGGGCGATTAGCAGCAGCCTGTCGGATCGGCCTACCGCTTGTTGTCGTTTTTCCCGCGCGCGGCCTTGCTCAGGCTGCGATAGAGACGGGGATTCGCGTGCTTGAGGTAGGAAACGACCTCGAAATCCCGGCCCCTGGCCTGGTTCAGCTCGATACCCTCGATGTGGACGAGCCGCAGCAGTTCGCGTACCGGCTTGGGCATGGCGCGGCCGCTTTCGTAGCGGGAGCCGCCGCTCTGGGTCACGCCGACGCGCGACCAGAATTCATGCTGGTTGAGGCGGAGCTTGCGCCGGATGTCACGGGGATTGGCGATTCGTTCGAACGGTTTCATGATGGGTAGGGGGTGGTGAAGGTTGACACTCGATTGACCCGTTTCCGGCTAATAGGTTCACACGAAACCCGCCTGGGTTAATTCCGGCGGCATAGCGGGCGCGCCGCCGCGCGGCCTCGTTTTCCCCCGAAAAATCAACTAAAATACGCGACTTTTTAAAGCTGTTGCTGACATGGCCTTGATCGTCCAGAAATACGGCGGCACCTCGGTGGGCTCGCCGGAGCGCATCAAGAACGTCGCCCGACGCGTTGCCCGGTGGAAAGCCAAGGGGCACCAGCTGGTGGTGGTGGTCTCCGCGATGGCGGGGGAGACCAACCGCCTGATCGCGCTCGCCAGGGAGGCGCAGGCGCAGCCCGATCCTCGCGAGCTCGACGTCATGTTAGCCACCGGCGAGCAGGTGACGATCGCGTTGCTGTCGATGGCGCTGATGGACATGGGCCTCAAGGCGCGCAGCTACACGGGTTGGCAGATCAAGATCCTCACCGACAGCGCCTACACCAAGGCGCGCATCGTGAGCATCGACGACGCGTTGATCCGCCGCGACCTCGAGGACGGTTACGTCGTGGTCGTCGCCGGCGTCCAGGGCGAGGATGGGAAGGGCAACATCACCACTCTCGGGCGCGGCGGCTCGGACACGACCGGCGTCGCGCTCGCCGCGGCGCTGAAGGCCGACGAGTGCCAGATCTACACCGACGTGGACGGGGTCTACACCACCGACCCGCGCATCGTGCCGGAAGCGCGGCGGCTGAAGAGCGTCACCTTCGAGGAGATGCTCGAGATGGCGAGCCTCGGCTCCAAGGTGCTGCAGATCCGCGCGGTCGAATTGGCCGGCAAGTACCGGGTCAAACTGCGGGTGCTCTCCAGCTTCGAGGACGAGGGCGAAGGCACGCTGATCACTTTCGAGGAAGACCAGAAAATGGAACAGGCAAGCATTTCAGGCATCGCGTTCAACCGCGACGAGGCGAAGATCACCATCCTCGGCGTGCCCGATCGTCCGGGCATCGCCTACCAGATCCTGGGGCCGGTGGGCGACGCCAACATCGACGTCGACATGATCGTGCAGAACGTCAGCCACGACGGCATGACGGACTTTTCGTTCACCGTGCATCGCAACGATTTCCAGAAGACGTTGAAGATCCTCGAGCCGGTGGTGAAGCACATCAAGGCGCGCGGCGTCGAGAGCGGGGACAAGATCGCCAAGGTGTCGGTGGTCGGCGTCGGCATGCGCTCGCACGCGGGCATCGCCAGCGCCGCGTTCCGCACGCTGGCGGAAGAGGGGATCAACATCGAGATGATCTCGACTTCCGAGATCAAGATCTCGATCGTGATCAACGAGAAGCAGATGGAGCTCGCGGTGCGGGCGCTGCACAAGGCGTTCGGGCTTGAACAACCGGCCTGAAGCGCCGGCTGGTCCAAGCCCGAGTTCCAAGTTCAATGTTCCAAGTTCCAAGTTCCGAGTTCCAAGTTCAAAGACAAACATGGAACCTGGAACCTGGAACCTTGAACGCGGCGAACACACGGTCGCATCGCGTTCGTGTGATATTCTTCGCCGTATTCGGAGAGATGGCCGAGTGGCTGAAGGCGGCGCCCTGCTAAGGCGTTATACGGGCTTAAACCCGTATCGAGGGTTCGAATCCCTCTCTCTCCGCCAAAAAAACGGACTACGTTGGTCCGTTTTTTCTCTCGTAACGATGCGAAACGCGTTTATGCAGATTGTTCGAGTTTTCCGGCACCTTGCGCTAGGACTCGCTGTATTAATCGGGACGGCAAGCGAGGCAGCGCAGCCGTCCCGATTGAGCGACAAGGACATCATCGACGCCCACCACTATCTGCTCGGGCGGCTGCTCGTGCTGCGGCAGGAGCACCTCGATCTGAGGGAGAACTTCAAGTGGAACCAGCTCATTCACCGCGAGCCGGGCGGGGTGACGTGGGCCAACCCCAATCTCGACGTGGCCTACAGCGAGGCCTGGATTGCCGTGGACAAGGGGAGTTGCACCATCGTCGAACTGCCCGTGATCAAGAAGCGCTATTTCACGGTGCAGGTGCTGAACGGATGGGGCGAGACCGTGGCCAATATCAACGATCGTAATTTTCCCCAGCGCCCGTCCGGATCGTTCGGGTTGTGCCTGAGAGGCGCCGATGTAAAGCTGCCGGCGGGCACCCAGCGCGTTGACCTGCCCGGCAGGAAAGCGCGCATCCTGATGCGCGTCGAGCTGGGGCGGGATCCCACGGAAGCGGTGAACCTGCAGAAACAGATCAAGCTGTACGCGACGGGCACGCCCAAGATCGAGCCCGCCGTCGAGATTACCTTGTTCGAGAACAATCAGCTGCCGCGCATCGAGGCCTTCAACCGGGCCGATGCCGTCCTTGCCAGCGAGCCCGACATCAACCCCGGCATGGAGGGGCTGCAGGCGAAAGCCCGCGCCGTCTCCAAGGCGGCCCGCGACGTCGAGGAACTGAAACGCATAGACGAGGTAATCCTCAAGCGGGCGATCCCGCAGTTCATGGCGGGCCTGCAGAAGCTCGGCACCACGCGCAACGGCTGGAGCCGGCCCGCCCACATCGGCAACTACGGCAGCGATTACCTGACCCGTTCCCTGGTCAATTTCGCCGGCATCTGGGCAAACAACAACAAGGAAGTGGTTTATTACAAGACCAACACCGACGGCAAGGGCAAGCCGCTCGACGGCGCACAGACCTATACGCTGACTTTTCCGAAAGGCCAGCTGCCTGCGAGCCTGGCACGCTACTTCTGGTCGGTTGTCGCGGTGGACTCGGTCAAGTTCCAGGTCATCGACAACCCGTACAAGCGTTTTCTGTTCAACAGCCAGGCGAAGCTGGACCTGAACAAGGACGGCTCGCTGACCCTGGTGTTCGCGGCCAAGCTGCCGGTGGGTGTGCCGGAGTCGAACTGGCTGCCCACGCCGCCGGGGCAGAACTACAATCTCACTTTCCGCTTCTACGGGCCGGCCGAGAGGGTGGTGTCGGGCGGCTACTTCCCGCCGCCGCTGGTCATCAAGAACTGATCGTTTGGCGACGTTTAGATGGATGGCCGTTTCGCTGCTATCGGGGCGGCAACAGGTACAGCGTCATGGCGAAAACCAGGTATACCGCCAGTACGAGTACTCCGACGAACCACGCCGATCGCCCGCCGTTCGTCACCAGCGTCGCGGTCATGGTGGCGATGAGCATCATCACCACGGCGCCTGGCCAGAATTGCAGGCTCATCGGCGTCGGGCCGATCACGTAACTGAGCAGCACCAGCACCGGGGCGACGAACAGCGCGATTTGGGACGCGCTCCCCAGCGCGATGCCCACGCTCAGGTCCAGTCGGTTCTTGCGCGCGCCGGAAAATGCCGAGGCCATCTCCGCCGCCGCACCCACCAGCGCCACAACGATGAAGCCCACGAACGCGGGGGTCATCCCGAACGTCACCGCCGCCTCCTGCACCGACTCTACGAACACTTCGCTTACCAGCGCAACCAGCACCGTGACGCCGGCCAGCGTGGCGAGCGCCAGACCCATCGGCCACGGCGCTTCGCCAGCCTCCCCGGCCCCGGCACTGGCACTGGCAAACAGCTCACGGTGCGTCTTCAGCGAAAACAGCATCCCCAGTCCGTACGTGGCGACGAGCAGCACGGCCAGACCCACGCTCAACTCCTCGATGAACGCCGCCCCCGCCGCGGAGTCAGCTTCAGAAACTGCCGAAGGAATCAACAGAGCGACCGTGGCCAGAAACAGCAGTCCCGCCTGCATACGGGCGCTGCTCCGGTTGAATTCCTGCACGTGGTACTTGAGTCCGCCAAGCAGAAACGACCCGCCCAGCATGAACAACGTGTTGGTGACGATCGCGCCGGCAATGGACGCCTTCACCAGCATGTATTGCCCGGCGTGCAAGGCGGTGAGCGCGATGACCAGTTCGGTCAGGTTTCCGAGCGTGGCATTGAGCAGGCCGCCGACCGCATCACCCGTTTTGGACGCCACGGATTCGGTGGCGTGACTCAGCAGCGCCGCCAGCGGCACGATGGCCAGCACGGAAAGCACGAACAGCAGTGTGTGCGCTTCTGGCTTGAGCGCCTGGCCCGCGAACACCGCGGGCACGAAGACCAGCAGCCAGAGCAGGGGGTTGTGACGGATTTCTTTCAGCAGGAGATTCATGAGGGTTGATTCCTAATCTAATGACTCTCGCCGCCCGCGGGGAGAAGTAAGCTGAGAGCATTTGCCGGCCGTTTTTCCCTTTTCTTGGACGGCCATGCATAATAGCCCCCATTCGAACAGGTTGTAAGTTCCATGCTGCGCGCAGTAAAAATTGCCCTTTCTGGACTTTGCGCCGCCGTGTTTCCCGGCGTCGCATCCGCGTCGTTCCTGCCGCCGGAGTTGATGGATACCGCCGCCGACTGGATCGCGCTGTTCGTACTGTTCATCGTGCCGATCGGCGGGATCGTCGTGTTCTGGCTGGTCCACATCCTGCCGGAAAAGATCGCCGAGAACCGTCATCACCCGCAGAAGGACTCCATCAAGGTGTTGTGCCTGCTCTCGCTCGTCTTCGGAGGGCTGCTGTGGCCGATTGCGTGGTTGTGGGCTTATACGCGCCCGGTGATGTTCAAGGCGGCCTACGGTACCGAGAAGCACGAGGACTATTTCGAGGAGATGGGCCACAAGGCCAGGGCCGGAGGGCTACTGCGTGAGGATATCGTTCACCTGAGGGAGGAACTCGACGCGATGGCGGCTAAAGGCATGCTGCCGCCCGTACTCAAGAACCTGCGCACTGAGCTCGACACGCTCCACGCGCGCGCAGCCGCTCCCGCGGAGGGAAGCAAGTAATGGAAGCACTGCTGCTCGGGATCTACTCGTTCTTCGTCTGGCTGATCTTCATCAAGTTCAAGTGGCTGCCGTGGAACACGAAGACTCAGGTCACCGTCGCCATCATCCCGATCGTCGGGATGGCGATACTGATACTGCTGCTCAACATCTTCGCGCCGTCTTCGACGGACGTGCGCGTCTTCAAGTACACCGTGCCGATCGTGTCGCAGGTCCGCGGCCGGGTGATCGAAGTGCCGGTCGAGGAGGGCAACCGGCCGGTGAAGAAAGGCGAGGTGTTGTTCAAGATCGACCCCGAGCCGTACCGGCTCGCGGTCAACCAGCTCGAAGCGCAGCTCGCCAGCGCCATCGCCTCGCAGAAAGAGCAGGAGGAATCGCTGAAGGGCGCGCGCGGGAAGGTCGCGGAGGCGCGCGGCGCCATCGACCAGGCCACTGCCCGGACCGGGGAAGTGAGCGCGCGGCTCGAGCTGGCGCGCAAGCGGGTCGAGCAGAACCGCGAGCTGGTCGCCACGGGCGCTGGCAGCAAGTTCGATCTCGATCAGGCGGAGACCAACCTCAAGGAGATCGAAGGCCAGCTGGCGGGCGCGCGCAGCGGGGAGGCGCAGGCGCGGGCCGCCGAGGTGCAGGCGCGGGCAGGCGAGCAGCAGACTGTGCAAAAGCTGGGCGCGAAGGTGAACGGCGAGTTCGCGCAGGTCGCGCAGGTCCGCGCCCAGCTCGAGAACGCGCGCTGGGAACTCGACCAGACCGTGACGCGCTCCCCGTGCGATTGTCACGTGATCAACCTCCAGCTGCGGGCGGGCGGCTTTGTGGCCGGCGTACCGTTCAATGCCGTCATGACGCTGGTCGAGGCGGAGGGCCAGGTGGTCGCGCTGTTCAACCAGAACGAGCTGCACCAAGTGGCGCCGGGCAACGAGGCGGAGTTTACCCTCTATACCAATCCTGGACGCATCATCAAAGGCAAGGTCGACTCGGTGATCTGGGCGCAGGGACAGGGCCAGCTGCCGCCCAGCGGAACGCTGCCGATGATGGGCGTGCTGACGCAGCCACCCGGGCGTTTCGCCGTCAAGTTCGACATCGCGGACAAGGACAAGGAGGTATTCATGGCGGCGGGCGCGGCGGGCAACGCCGCGATCTATACCGAGCACCTCGCGGCGATCCACATCATCCGCAAGGTGGTCCTGCGTGTGGGTTCGTACATCAACTACCTGATCCTCAAGCTGCATTAAGTGCCCGTAACACAATGAAACACACGCCCAGGGTCGCTGTCATTGCTTTGTTCGTTGCCGCGCTGGCCGGATGCGTGCTCCAGGCGCCGCCCAAAGCCGAAGACATTCGACCGCAGGCGTTGCCGAACCTGACGCTTCCGGAGCAATGGTCGGAGAAGGGCGGCGCCGCCGGGGCAGTTGCAAACGGATGGCTGGTGGAATTCAAGGACCCGAACCTCGACTCGCTCGTGCGCGAGGCGATCGCGAGCAATCCGGACCTGCGCGTGGCCGCGGCGCGCGTCGAACAGGCCGCTGCCTACGTCAAGGCCGCGGGAGCGACGCTCTACCCGCAGGTAAACCTGCTCGCGCGCGGTGGCGGCAGCCTCAGCGGGGATTCGAGCGGTCTGCAGGGCGTCGGCATCTTTGCCAATTGGGAACTCGATCTCTGGGGCCGCGTGCGCGCCGGGCGCGAGGCGGCGCAGCTGCAATATGTTTCAGCCGAGCTCGACACCGAATACGCGCGGCAATCCATCGCCGCCCTCGTTGCCAAGAGCTGGTTCCTTGCCACGGAAGCCCGGCTGCAGAAGGCGACTGCCGAAGACATGATGCGGTCGGCCGAGCGCCTCGTCGGCCTCGCGCAGGACCGGATGCGGGTCGGCAAGGGCGATGAGTACGACGTGACGCTGGCTCAAGCGAACTACCAGACCTACCGTGACACTGTTCAGCAGTTCGATCTGTCGTACCGCCAGGCGCTGCGCGCGCTCGAAGCGCTCCTCGGGCGTTATCCCGCTGCGGCGGTCGAGGTGCCCCCGCGGCTCGCCGCGAAGCCGGGGCCGGTTCCCGTGGGGATGCCCTCGGAACTGCTCGAACGCCGGCCCGACGTGGTGGCGGCGGAGCGGCGCGTCGCCGTCGCCTTCTACCGGACTGAAGAAGCAAAGGCGGCGCGCCTGCCGCGGATCTCGCTGACGGCGGCGGTATCCACCATTTCGAGCGAGCTCTTCGTGCTCAAGGACCAAAACGATCCGACGTGGAGCGCGGGCGCGAGCTTGCTCGCGCCGATCTATCTAGGCGGCGCGCTGCAGTCGCAGGTCGAGATTCGCACCGCGGAGCAAAAACAGTCTGTGGCCGAATACGGTCGCGTCGGCGCGCGGGCATTCGGTGAAGTGGAAAACGCCTTGGCGTCGGGGTTCACGCTCGAGCAGCGCGCGGCGATCGTCGGCCGGGCGGTTGCGGAAAACGAGCGTGCGCTTGAACTGGTAAACGTGCGCTACCGCGTGGGTTCCGGCGACCTGCGCGCCGTCCAGCAGCAGCAGATCGCGGTCTACGCGGCACGCACTACAATGCTTCGCGTGCAGAGCGAGCAACTCGTCCAGCGCGTGAACCTCCACCTTGCGCTGGGCGGAAATTTTGAGACGCCCGCCGTGGCCGCTTCGCGCTAGCAAGCGAAAAAGGTTCCTGACACCTTTTTCGCTCGCCTTGCTCTGGGTGGCGGCTGGGCGGACGAGGCTGGGTTCAAGTCAAGCACCAAATCCCAAGCACCAAATTACAAACAAGCACCAAGTCCCAAGCACCAAATTACAAACAAGCACCAAATCCCAAGCACCAAATTACAAACAAGCACCAAGCACCAAGCACCAAATCTCAAACAAGCACCAAGCACCAAGCACCAAATTTCAAACAAGCACCAAGCACCAAATCACAAACAAGCACCACATCCCAGGCAGAACATTACAAACGAGCGTTTGAGAGTTGGATATTGGGATTTGGGAGTTGTTTGAGATTTGGAGTTTGAGATTTGGATTTTGTTTTGAATTTGGGATTTGTGATTTTGCAGAGCCGGCCCCGATGAAGCCGATCTACGATCTTGAGGAACGGACCTTCGAATTCGCGAAGGCCATCCGGCTATTCGCCAAGACATTGCCGAGGACCATCGCTAATATCGAGGACGTGAAGCAACTCATCAGGTCATCAGGGTCGGTCGGAGCGAACTATCGTGAGGCGAACGAGGCGTTGAGCAAGAAGGACTTTCTCATGCGCATACGTATCAGCCGAAAGGAGGCGAAAGAGTGCGTCTATTGGCTAAGGGTGATTCGGGAAACGAACACCCTCGACGACTTCCGCGAGGCTGACAGGCTGATGGTTGAGGCTAACGAATTGACGAAAATCCTATCGGCGATCGCCGCCAAATCGGTGTAGAACGCTATCGGTGTTTGAGATTTTGAATTTGAGGGTTGGGATTTGTTTGAAATTTGGGATTTGAGATTTGTGACTTAATGCGGGTTGACCGCAGCATCCTCGAAGTAACAGAGGCTACTTGCCGCGCTGGCGCGTCGTCACTGAATCGAGCGCGCGCACGGCGATTGCGACGATGAGACCCACCATCAGCACGCCCGTCAAGCCGATGCCGATCGCGAGGACGCGCGACAACGGCTGCTTCGGCACCAGATCGCCGTAGCCTATCGTCAGCCCCGAGACAAAGGCGAAGTAAACGCCGTCGAATAACGTCCAGCCTTCGCGCCAGCTGATCACGATTCCCAGCGCCACCATCAGTACGAGCAGGCCGGAGAGGATCGGCCAGACTACTTTCAGGCCGTTCCACAACTCGGCGAAAAACAGCTTCCTTAACTCGTTTGGTTTCAAGTGTCTCTTGTCCGGTCCGGAAATATCGGGGCATCGTATCACGCTCACGATGGCCGGCTAGCGCCCACGCATGGCGGGTTGTCTAGACCTTTTCTCCTTTGGCCGGCTGGCCTCGGAGCAGAAACGTCTTCGGATATTGCCCTTCGCCGCAGATCTTGAAGGAGCCGAAGTCCTTGTACCAGGGGCCATCCGGCGCCTCGGGTTCAGTCTCCCTCCACGCCTTCAGCTGGTAGAGGTCCTCGGCGCTGATCTTCCGCTCGCGCAGGCGCTCGAACAGGTGGTCGCGGAGCGCGGGAGGAAGACCGATCCACTGGATCTTCGGCATTACTCACCGAAGGTCATGCGGGCGAGTTCTTCCTTGAAACGTTTTTGCTCTTCCGGATCGCGGGAGCGTGAGAGTCGGTCCGCGATTTCAAAGAAGCGTTGTTTTTCCTGCTCGCGGGCGTCGAGCCCGGACTCGATGAGTTCTGTGATGACGCGGCTGGTACTCGTGTTGCTCGTTTGCGCCAGAGACTTCACGCGGCGGGCGACTCGCGCGGGGAGACTAACGCTTTGACGGACGGTTTTTTCCGCTGTCGGCATGGTGTCAGTATACACCATTCTGCACCACAATGCACCATCGGATGGGAATTCTAGAGCGCAACTTCAGGATCCTCATGCTGTTCCCTCATCATTTTCCAGGCGCTAGCGGGATTGAAAACGTGCTGCGCTATACTTCGTTCGCGTCCGCAAGGGGCGGACTGGACTGATCTGTAGCGATGTCAAAACGCCGCCGTAAATCCCGCCAAAGCACAACCCCCGCTTCGTCTCCACCCCCTGGAGCACCGATT
>CAZCGD010000502.1:0-12541 GCA_964498105.1 uncultured Streptomycetaceae bacterium | reverse complement strand
ATAGTGCTCGAGCGTCATCCCGGCCACCGTGCCGCCGTCGTTGCTGTCGCGCACCACGCCGACGAAGCTCGCCACCGCCCCGACCCTGGCGTTGCCGTGCCGCAGCGCCGCAATCTCGGCGCTCACGTCGAAGTCGGCGGTCTGGATTCGGACGGTCATGTGAAAAAGCAATTAATTGATAGGACAAAACCGATACAAAATCAAGAGCAATAAATAGACAGGATTTACAGGATTAGACCGAAGCAAAATCAAAACAGTGGTTCCCGGTTGAGTCTTTTCGTCGTCCTGGGTCTTGGTGTTGATCTAATCCTGTTAATCCTGTTAATCCTGTCAATTTCGGTTCTAACCGCCGGTTACGGGCGGGAAGAATGCCACCTCGTCGCCGTCGGCGATTCCGGTATCGCCCACTGCCATCGCCTGGTTGACCGCCGCGCGTACTGGTTTGCCCGGTGCAAGCTCTTCCTCCCATGCTCCACCGCGCGCCACCAACAGCGCGCGCAATCCTTCCATGCTGCGCACCGTGGCCGGCAGCGCGATCTGCTCCGAGCTCTTCCCTAACGTCTCGCGCAGCCGCGCAAAGTAAAGAATCGTGATCATTTAAGTAGTATGCCGCCGTAAAACGACTACGCCAAGCCGACGTGACGCAAGGCGAAATCTGCTATCGCTCGCGCATCGTTGAGTTCGAACTGCGGCAATCTGGTATCGACCCGCTGATCGCTCGCTACTGCCACGATATCCGGATCCTGCGGATGCAGCAGCGACTCTCCCACCGACGCGCGATAAACTTCGAGCTTCGGCAGGTTCTCTCGTTTAAATCCCTCCACCAGCAGGAGATCACACGGCGAAACCCGCTTGATCAGTTGCGCAAAATCCGACTCCGGCGCGCCGCGCAGCTCGTGCATCAGCACCCAGCGCTTGGAGGAGGTCACCAGCACCTCGGAACAACCCGCGTGGCGATGCCGGTACGAATCCTTGCCCGGCTGGTCCACGTCGAAGCTGTGATGGGCGTGCTTCACCAGCGACACCTTGAGACCGCGCGCGACGAACAGCGGTATCAGCTTTTCGACGAGCGTGGTCTTGCCGCTGCCAGACCATCCTGCAAAACCAAATATTTTCATACGCCTCCGGGCGCCATGATAACGGACCCGCGTTATTCCCGTCTAGATATAGCGGTTCTTCCTGTGCTATTGTCGCCGCATGGAACTGCAAGACGTCGTCATCCTTGCCGCCTCGTTCTTTGTCGTCGCCACGCTCTTCACAACGGTCGGCCACGCCGGCGCGTCCGGCTACCTGGCCATGATGGCGCTGGTCGGGCTCGCTCCGGAGATCATGCGCCCGACTGCGCTGGCGCTCAACATACTGGTGGCCGCGTTAACGGTTTACCGTTTTCGCCAGGCGCGTCATGTCCACTGGTCCGGGTTGTGGCCGTTTCTGCTCGGCTCTGTGCCGTTCGCCGCTGTGGGGGGAATCCAGAGCCTGTCGCGTGGAACGTATTACGTGGCGATGGGCCTGGTCCTGCTCATCGCGGCGAGCTACCTTGTCTGGCGGGCCTTTGGTGCGCGTGCCATGATTAAAGAAGGCGTGGTGCGGGTCAGGAAAATCCCGGCGGTCTTCATAGGATGCGTGATCGGCTTCGTGTCCGGCCTGATCGGGGTCGGCGGCGGCATCTTCCTGAGCCCCATCCTGCTGACCCTGGGTTGGGCCGGTCCGAAAACGACCGCCGGGATATCCGCGCCTTTCATCCTTGTGAACTCGGCCGTGGCGCTGATCGCCGGCTCACTTACCGTGCAAACGCTGCCGGGCGAGTTGCCGCTGCTGGCAGCCGCCGCACTGGGTGGCGCATTCCTCGGAACCTGGCTGGGGCTGCAAAAGCTGAACCAGAAAGCGCTGGTGGTGACACTCGCTGTCGTCATGTCCCTGGCCGGGACCAAGCTGGTCCTGACGGCGTGACTCGGTAAGCGGGGACGCGGCTCAGACTCCCGGTCCGAAACCGTGCCGCCGCCAGACGTCCTGGGCGGCATGCGAACGCAGATAACGCAAGTACTCGTAGGCAAGCTTCGACCGGCTGCCTGCCACGATCGCTGCTGGGTACACGATCGGAGGATGCACGCTCAACGGAAATTCACCGACCGTCCGCACCCTGCGCTCCGCCAGTGCATCGGTGCGGTACACCACGCCTAGAGGGGCTTCCGCGTGCGCGACCAACCTCAACGCCGCTCGCACGTTTTCCGCCCGCGCCACCTTCGGCGCGACTTCCTGCCAAACCCCCAGCGCCTCGAGCGCCGCCTTGCCATACTTGCCAGCAGGAACGCTGTCGGGATCCGCCATCGCCAGCCGCTGGTCCCCGAGCAATGCCGCGAGTGGAAAACGAGGCTCGATCTTGAGGGTTGCCTGGCTGCCGGACGGCGCGACCAGGACCAGCCGGTTGGAAAGCAGATTGGTTCGCGTTTCGATCCGGATCAGCCCGCGCACCGCCAGATAATCCATCCAGTCGCCATCGGCCGAGATAAAGATGTCGGCAGGCGTGCCCTTCTCGATCTGCCGTGCCAGATGCGGGCTGCCGGCGTAGGACACTGCCGCCCGCGCCCTGCCCTGCCTTTCGTATTCGCGAGCCAGTTCATCGAGCGCGTCGCGCAGACTGGCGGCGGCGAAGATCGTCACGTCCGGCCGCGCTTGCGCCCACACCGCGGGCGCAAGCAGAACTGCGATCAGGGCCAGAGCAATCTGTACTCCCACCCGCTTCACGGTCATTTTTGGTGAATCCAAAAACTGCAATTCAGTCACAGAGCCCGCAGAGAAAACCGGGGGGCTGAGCCAGCACACCGCGTTCACCAGTCGGGTGAAGCTCAAATATAACGTGCGTTCCAGATTTTGCTCTGTGAACTCTGTGGCATATTGCTTTCTTAATTAGCGGCTGCCGGGCACCGCCGGACGCTTTTTCAGTCGGCGCGTCAGTCGCTGCAAGTCCCCGGCAATTGCCGCCGAAGCCTTGTTCTCCATTGCGCGGAATCTGCGGACCAGTTCCCGGCCGAAAACGGTCACTTTTGCCCCGCCTCCACGTTTCCCGCCGATGGCGGTCACCACCACCGGCTCGGCAAAGCTTTCGTTGAGCGCTTCGACCAGTTGCCACGCGCGGCGGTACGACATGCCCATGGCGCGCGCAGCTGATGAAATCGAGCCGCTCTTCTCGATGTGTTCGACCAGCGCGGCCTTGCCTGGACCGATGGCGGGACTGCCGGCACCCATCACGCGCAGCGTCAATCCGGGGTAACGGGACATGCGGGAACTCTCAGCAAACTGTCATTCTAGTGCGCAGGCCCGGCCTGTCGAGCCAGCACCGGCAGGCACGAGGAGCGGCGCTTTCCCGCGCCAAGATCGACCTCGGTCACGACCACTTCCACGCCGTAGAGCTGCCGCAGGCTGTCAGAGGTGATCGTGTCCGCCGGCGCACCGGTCCGGGCCAGCCTGCCTTCGTGCAGCATCGCCACGCGGTCTGCGCAAACGAACGCATGGTCCGGATCGTGCGTGGACAGCAGCACCCCCATGCCCGCCGCTGCCAGCGACCGTATTTGCTCGAGGACCCGCACCTGGTTGCCGAAATCGAGGTTGGCGGTGGGCTCGTCCATGACGATGATGCGCGCGTCCTGGGCCAGCGCGCGGGCGATCAGGGCCAGCTGGCGCTCGCCCCCAGAGATGCGCGTATAGATCGAGCCGGCGAGATGCCCGAGGCCCATGCGCTCGATGACGGCCTGTGCCGCTTCGAGATCGCGGCGCGACGGAGAGGAAAACACCCCCAAGTGCGCCGTGCGCCCCATCACTACCACTTCCCGCACTGTGAACGGGAAGAACGCGGCGTGCGCCTGCGGCACGTAGCTCACCAGCCGCGCAACCTCGTCTCGTTTCTTCTGCTGCAAATCGGCGCCGTCGATCAGTACCCGCCCGCCCTGCGGCGACAGCAATCCGAGCAGCGTCTTGAACAGCGTGGTCTTGCCGCTGCCGTTCGGGCCGAGCAGGCACAGCACCTCCCCCGCCTCGAGCGCCAGCGAAACATCGCTGCCCACCCGGTGCCCGCCGTAGCCGAAATCCAGATGCTTCGCCTCGAGTCTCAAAGTATCCCAGTCAAAAACCAATCAATAGACAGGATTAAACCAAACTCAAAACGAAACCAAAGAAAAATCCTAACGGCTGTTCAAGCTTTGCTCTAATCTTGTTAATCCTGTCCATTCTGGTCTTGGTCTTATCGGCGTTCATCGGCGTCCATCGGCGGCTGCCCTTGAATTACTGCCAGCCTCGCCGCGCGGTCGCGAGCTGCCACAGGAACAACGGTGTGCCGATGAACGCCGTCAGCACGCCGAGCGGAATCTCGATCCGCGCGACCGTCCGCGCCAGGGTGTCCACTGCCAGCAGGAAAGCGGCGCCGAGCAGGATCGACGTCGGCAGCAGGCGCGAGAAATCAGGCCCCACCAGCAGCCGCGCGAAATGGGGGATGACCAGGCCGATCCAGCCGATCACGCCCGAGATGGCGACGGCGGCCGAGGTCATCAGAGTCGCCGCCAGGATCACGATCAGGCGGATGCGCCCGGTTTCCACGCCCAGCGCGCGCGCCTCTTCATCATCGAGCGACAGCAGGTTGATGCGCCAGCGCAGCAGCCACATCGGTGCGAGCCCCAGCAGCATCAGCGGCAGCGTGGACCAGACGTCTTCCGGGCTGGCCGAGGCGAGGCTGCCGAGCAGCCAGAAGGTGATCGCCGGCAACTGGTTGTAGGGATCGGCCAGGTATTTCATCAGCGCAACGCACGCGCCCAGCAGCGACCCCACCACCACGCCGGCCAGCACCAGCACCAGCAGTGGATCGTGGCCGCGCACCGCGCTGGCAGTCACGTACACCAGCCCCACCGCCCCCAAGCCGAAGGCAAAAGCGAGTAACTGGATCGCGATCACGTTGAGCGAAAGAAAAATGCCCAGCACGGCGCCCACGGCCGCGCCGGCGGACACGCCGAGGATGTCGGGAGATACCAGGGGGTTGCGGAACATGTTCTGGTACGCGGCGCCCGCTGCGGCCAGCGCTGCCCCTATGAGCAATGCCGCGGCAACGCGCGGCCCGCGTATCTTCGTGACCACGGCTTCGACCGTTGGATCGATGCCGTGCGCGGCGCCCGTGAGTTTGGCCCACAGGATACTGGCGAGATCGCCCGCCGACACCGGGTAGCGCCCCACCGAGAAGGCGACGATCACCAGCCCGGCCAGCGCGGCACCGGCTGCCACAACCGTCATGGACACGCGTGCTGAAATCATGCCGGCGCCTTACGCGCCCTCCTGCCCGGCATTCGGGAAGAACAGTTGCTCGCCGCCGATCTTGTAGTCCGCGATCGCTTTCTGCCCTTCCGGCGAGACCAACCAGTCGATGAATGCCTGGCCGAAGCCCTTCTTCACGTGCGGGTGCTTGGCGGGATCGACCAGGATCACGCCGTACTGATTGAACAGCCGCTGGTCGCCTTCGACCAGGATGGCAAGGTCGCCCCGGTTCTTGAACGAGATCCAGGTGCCGCGATCGGTGAGGATGTAGCCGTTCATCGAGGAGGCGGTGTTGAGCGCCGGACCCATGCCCTGCCCGGTGTCGCGGTACCACGGGCCTTTATCCGACGCGATATCGATGCCCGACTGTTTCCAGAGCGCGAGTTCGGCCATATGCGTACCGCTGCGATCGCCGCGCGACACAAACGGCGCCATCGCCCCTTTGATCTTGCGCAGCGCTTCTCGGGTGTCCTTGCCGCCTGCGATCCTGGCGGGGTCGGACTTTGGCCCGACGAGAACGAAATCGTTGTACATCACCGGCAGGCGCTTCACGCCGTAACCCTCCGCGATGAACTTCTCCTCGGCCGACCTGGCATGTACGAACACCACGTCGGCGTCGCCCCGCCGCGCCATGTCGAGCGCCTGGCCGGTGCCAAGCGCGACCACCCGCACCTGGATCCCGGTCCGCTTTTCATAGGCGGGCAGCAGGTGCTTGAACAGCCCCGACTGCTCGGTCGAGGTGGTTGAAGCCACGGTGATGAAGCGAGTCTGAGCGTTGGCGCCAGGCGCCAACGCTAATGATAACACTAAACTGCTATATATCAATATCTTACAGTACATACTTAAGGTATCTCATCACGTATGAACGAGGCCGCCTCCGCCGATCCAGGATGCCGAAAGAAGGGCTCCGCAGCTGCCCGCTCGACCAGCCGCCCTTGGTGCAGGAACAGGATTTCATCGGCGAGCCGTCGCGCCTGTCCCAGATTGTGGGTGGACATGATGATCTTGGTACCGCTGGCGTGGATCTGGGCGATGATGTTCTCGATGTCGCGGGCAGCTCCTGGGTCCAGATTCGCGGTTGGCTCGTCGAGAAACAAGACCTCCGGGTTGAGCGCCCAGGCGCGCGCCAGCGCGACCCTCTGCTGCTCTCCTCCCGAGAGCATGCGCGCCGGTCGTTCGGACAGATGCAACAGCCCGACCGCTTCAAGCACATCGCGCGCCCGCAATTCGCATTCGCGTGGCGTGATCCCGGCCAATTGCATACCGTAGGTCACGTTTGCCAGCGCCGAGCGACGCAACATTACCGGCCGCTGGAACACCATCGCCTGGCGCAGCCCTCCCGTTGTCGGCCCGCGCCAGGCGATTGCGCCTGCCGTGGATTTCAGCAGTCCGTGGCAAAGTCTCATGAGCACGCTCTTGCCTGCTCCATTCGGCCCGAGAATGATGGTTCGTGGACCGGCAGCGATCTCCACCGACAGGCGATCGATGATGGTCCTGCCGTTCACGGCGAACGAGACCTCCTGCAGGAGCAGCGGCAGCATGATTCAGACCTTATCCGCCATTGCCGTGAATTGGGTTTCCGGAATTCCGTAATGAGCGACGCAGAGCATTTGTTCGTCGCTCATCAACCGTAGCGCCGCTGCGCGGCTTCCTTGACCCAGTACGCCATGGCGTTGAGGACCAGCACCAGCGTCAGAAGAATGACGCCCAGCCCGAGCGCAAGCGGAAGGTCGCCCTTGCTGGTCTCGAGCGCGATGGCGGTGGTCATGACGCGCGTGACGCCGTCTATGTTGCCGCCGACGATCATCACCGCCCCCACTTCCGCCGCGGCGCGGCCGAACCCCGCCAGCACGATCGTCACCAGGGAAAAGCGCGTGTCCCACAACAGCGTCAGCGCGGATGTCATCAGCCCGGCGCCGAGCGAGCGCAACTGCTCCCGGTATTCCTGCCAAGCGTCCTCGATCACCTGCCGCGACAGCGCTGCCACGATGGGAACGATCAGGATCGTCTGCGCCACGACCATGGCGGACGGCGTGAACAGGATGCCGAACTCACCGAGCGGCCCCGCGCGCGACAGCAGCAGGTAAACCACGAGGCCGACCACCACTGGCGGCAAGCCCATCAGGGCATTGAGCACCACGATCAGCGCCTGCCGTCCCGGGAAGCGACCGACGGCAATGGCGGCGCCCAGCGGGAGCCCGATAATGCTGGCTATGACGACGGCGACGAGGCTGACGCGCACGCTGAGCAGCACGATCTCGATCAGCTTCAGGTCGAAGCTGAAAATCATCGCGCCCGCCGCGCCGAAAGCCTGTGAAATCTCGTTCATGATCCAATGTTACGTCATTCCGGTAAAATTAGTTTCCATGGGAACCCGTTATGAATAATCCCGACCCGAACCTGCGAGAGCTGAGTTGCGCCGACGACTACGACCCGAATTCGATGGCGGTCGGCAAGGCGCGCGAGGTCATCGCCCGCTTTCTCTCCCCGGTCACGGCCACCGAGCGGCTCAACGTCCGCGCGGCGCTCGGGCGGGTGTTGGCTGAGGACGTGGTCTCGCCGCTCAACGTGCCCGCGCACGACAATTCTGCGATGGACGGTTACGCGGTACGTTTTACGGATCTGAAGAGCGACGGTGAAGTCTCCCTCAAGGTGGCAGGCACTTCTTTTGCGGGCGTTCCGTTTCAGGGTGCAGTGAAGGCCGGCGCATGCGTGCGCATCATGACCGGCGGCGTAATGCCCGCCGGCACGGACACTATCGTGATGCAGGAGCACGCCAAGGCAGAAGGCGACAAGGTCGCCATCGGCAAGGGACACAAGAAAGGACAGCATCTGCGCCGCGCGGGCGAGGACCTCGCCACGGGGCAGATTGCGCTCAAACGGGGCCTGCCGCTGCGCCCCGCCGAGATTGGCCTCATTTCCTCGCTGGGGATCGGCGAAGTCACCGTCTACCGCAAGCTGCGGGTGGCGTTCTTTTCCACCGGCGACGAGCTGGTCTCGATCGGCACCCAGCCAAGGGAAGGCCAGATTTTCGACAGCAACCGCTACACCCTCCATGGCATGTTAACCAGGCTAGGCTGCGAAGTGCTGGACATGGGCGTCGTGCGCGACGATCCCACGCTGCTGGAAAAGGCGTTCAAGGACGCGGCGGCGAGCGCGGACGTCGTCATCACCAGCGGCGGCGTTTCCGTCGGCGAGGCTGATTTCGTCAAGGTGCTGCTCGACAAGCTGGGCGAAGTGGTGTTCTGGAAAATCGCGATGAAGCCCGGCCGCCCCCTCGCTTACGGCAAGATCGGCCACGCGCACTTTTTCGGCCTGCCCGGCAACCCGGTCTCGGTAATGGTGACCTTCTACCAATTCGTGCGCGACGCGCTGCTCCGGCTGTCCGGGCTCGACCCGGTGCCGCCCCTTCCAACATTCAAGGTTCCGTGCGTCTCCAGCCTCAAGAAGGCACCGGGACGTACGGAATTTCAGCGTGGCGTGCTCGAACGCGATGCGCACGGAACCTGGAGCGTGCGCGTCACCGGCGAGCAGGGCTCCGGCATCCTGCGCTCGATGTCCGAAGCCAACTGCTTCATCATCCTGCCCACCGAGCAGGGCAACGTCGCCCCCGGCGCGCTGGTGGAGGTTCAGGTCATGGAAGGCGTGATATGACGGTCATCCGGCAGGAAGATTTCATCCAGAGCATCGCCGATGGTTTCCAGTTCATCTCCATCTACCACCCGGTGGACTTCATCAAAGCGATGGGCGAGGCCTACGAACGCGAGCAGTCGCCAGCCGCCAAGAACGCGATCGCGCAGATCCTCATGAATTCGCGCATGGCGGCCGAAGGCCACCGCCCGGTTTGCCAGGACACCGGCATCGCGGTCGTCTTCCTCAGGATCGGCATGGACGTGCGCTGGGAAGCGAAGATGGGCGTCGAGGACATGGTCAACGAGGGCGTGCGCCGCGCTTACACCGACAAGGACAACCCGCTTCGCGCCTCGATGCTGGCCGATCCCGCCGGCCGCCGCAACAACACTCGCGACAACACGCCGGCGATGGTCTACATGGACGTCGTTCCCGGCGACAAGATCGAGGTCAAGCTCGCCGCCAAGGGCGGCGGCTCCGAGAACAAGGCGCGCTTTGCCATCCTCAATCCGAGCGATTCCGTGGTGGATTGGATCCTGGAGCAGGTGCCGACGATGGGCGGCGACTGGTGTCCGCCGGGCATGCTGGGTATCGGTATCGGCGGCACTGCCGAGAAGGCCATGCTGCTGGCCAAGGAATCGCTGATGGCGCCCCTCGACATGCACGAGTTGAAGGCGCGCGGGGCGAAGACGCGCACCGAGGAACTGCGCATCGAGATCTTCGACAAGGTCAACGCGCTCGGCATCGGTGCGCAGGGCTTGGGCGGGCTCACCACCGTGCTCGACATCAAGGTGCTCGACTTCCCGACGCACGCCACTTCCCTGCCGGTAGCCGTGATCCCCAATTGCGCGGCAACCCGCCACGTCGAATTCCACCTCGACGGCAGCGGACCCGCGCGTATCGAAGTGCCGGGGCTGGAGCACTGGCCGAAGCTGGCCGTCGATCTTGCCAGTGGGGCGAAACGGATCAATCTGGAGACGCTGACGAAAGCGGAAACCGCGACGTGGAAGGCGGGCGAGCGCCTGCTGCTCACTGGCAGGATCCTTACCGGCCGCGACGCCGCCCACCAGCGGCTGGCCGACCTCATTGCCAGGGGCGAGAAGCTGCCGGTGGATTTCACCAACCGCTTCATCTACTACGTCGGTCCGGTGGAGGCGGTGCGGGACGAAGTGGTCGGTCCCGCCGGCCCCACCACGTCCCGCCGCATGGACAAGTTCATGGATACGATGCTCGGCAAGACCGGAATGCTCGGCTCGATCGGAAAATCGGAGCGCGGGAAACAGGCGATCGAGGCGATCAAGCGGCACCAGGGCATACACCTGATCGCAGTGGGCGGCGCAGCCTACCTGGTCTCCAAAGCCATCCGCGCCTCGCGGGTGCTCGCCTTCCAGGATCTCGGCATGGAGGCGATACACGAGTTCGAGGTCAGGGACATGCCGGTCACGGTCGCCGTGGATACGACCGGGGACGCCGCCCACGAATCCGGCCCGCGCGAGTGGCGCGCGAGGATTGGCAAGATTCCGGTTACCGTCGTCTGATCCTAAGAACAGCAGTTGCTAACCGCAGAGGCGCAGAGACGCAGAGGTAACGCAAAGAACATCGATGAAACGACGGATCACTCAATTGGAGTATCGCAGAAGGTTTGTAAGTCGTTGAAATTTCTGTTCTCCGCGTCTCTGCGCCTCCGCGGTTCGCTTTTTTCAGGTTGATATCAGACGCCGCATAACAAAAAAGCCCGGGCGACTGCCCGGGCTTTCTGCTGCTGTGGTTCGAGTGCGCTATTTTTTCTTTGCCTCCGGCTTGGCGGCAGCCGTCTTGATGCCCTTTTCCTTCTTGTAGCGCTCGGCGACCCGGTCCATCGCCTTTTCTTCCTGGGCGCGCGCCATCTTGCCCGCCTCCGCCGCCTTGGCCTTCGCCTCCACTGCCTTGGCCTTGGCGGCGTCGTCCATGGGTGGTTGCGGCAGCTTGGCGTAAGCCATGCCTACTGCGCCGGCAACCAGCAGTGCGGGAACGACCATCCAGAATTTCGGCGCATTCATAGCTTCCACCCCTCCTTCATGGGCGACGCATGAGCTGCGGACCGAGACTCGCCGCCAACCCTGCCGCCCTTCACTTCGTTGTACCAGTATTCGTGGTGCTCCTTGGCCCAGGTCTCGTCCACGCTGCCGTTGCGCATGGACTCGTAGGCGCCGTCCATCCCGATCGTGCCGAGATAGATGTGTCCGAGCGATATCGCGATGAAAATCACCGCGGCAATGGCGTGGATGACGCTGGCCTGCTGCATCATGGCGCGCCCCTGCTCGAAGTTCGGAAAATCGAGGATGAACCCGGTCACGCTCACGATGATGCCAAGGAGCGTCACGCCGAACCAGAACCAGCTCTTTTCCCCGGCGTTGAACTTGCCCGAGGACACGTGCTCTCCAGTAAAGAACCCTCCCGCCTTGGCGAACCATTGCAGGTCGTACAGCCGGGGCAGGTTGTGTTTGACGAACGTGATAAACATCAGCACCGTGCACACCGCGAACAGCGGACCCACGAAGTTGTGCAGGTTCTTGGATAGTATCGCGAGCCAGGAGAACAGCGTGTAGCCGAAGAGCGGCAGCAATACGTACTTGCCGAAGAGGATGACGAGGCCCGAGATTGCCAGGATCACGAAACTGATGGCGGTCGTCCAGTGCACGAGGCGCTCCCACGGCGAGAAGCGCTCGAGCGTGCGGCCGGTAGGCTTGCCGTGCAGCTTGATGGCGCCCTTGCGCCAGAAAAACAGACCGATCGCGGCGGCCACCAGCAGCACCAGCCAGCCGCCGTAGATGGTAATGGGGCCGTTGCGGAGCTGGCGCCAGGTCTCGCCCTGTGACTGCACCAGCACGTTGGTCTCGATGCCGCGCACCTGGGTCGTCTGGTAGGGGTTGTCTCCCCTGCGCACGTCGGTCCACACCGGAGCATTGTTGAGCGGCTGGTCCTGCTGGCGTTGCGCCTGCTCTTTCGCGCCTCCGCTGTCCGCGGACCACGCCAGCGGCGCAAACAGCATCACACATGTCACGAACAGGAAACGAAACGACACTCGCATGTCATTTAGGCCGGGCATGCGCTCCTCCGATGGTTATTAGTGGATCAGCTGCCCGAGATGCGCGTGTACTCGTTCTGGCCGTTATTGCGTGCCTTGACCGCTTTTTCCCAGGCGACCTTGTCGCCTTTGAACTGGTCGTTGTCCCAAGGCTGCTTGTCCGGCTTGCCCTGGTACTGGCCCTGCTTGTAAACCGTCACTGCCTGTTGTTCGCCGCAACCCGCCGCTGCGAACGCCAGCGCCGCGACCATGGCGAGCGCCAGTGCATTTCTCATGACTTGGCTCCGGGCTTCGCCGCGGGTTGCCGTTCCGGCTTGCCGTAGGCGGTGCCCCAGCCCCAGACTTCGGAGCCCTTGCCGCGCTTCAACACGCGGTTGCGGTAAATGTCGGCTACCACGTCGCCGTCCCCTCCCAACAGCGCCTTGGTCGCGCACATCTCGGCACACGCGGGCAGCTTGCCCTCGGCAAGGCGGTTGCGGCCGTACTTCTTGAACTCGGCCTCGCTCTTGTCGGCTTCCGGGCCGCCGGCGGAGAAGGTGCACTTGTCCA
>CAZCGD010000501.1:0-3320 GCA_964498105.1 uncultured Streptomycetaceae bacterium | reverse complement strand
TCGGAGCTGATCGAGCTCGCGTCGCTTCACTACCGCCACCGTTTTGATCCTTCAGGCCTCGCGTCTGCAGACCGCAAGCGGCTCAGGGCATCAGCGCAACGCTGGCTCGCTCTCAATGCCAAATAAGAATGCTCAGAATGCTCAGGGTCAGACCACGTTAAAAGAATTGTAAGGTTAATAACTTAGCCAGATTTTCGGTCGCCCGCCGCTGAAATTGTTGTTCTTGGTTTTCGCTTTCCGTGTGCTTCCGAGTGTTTCCGTGGCTGATTAGGTTTTATCGGCGTCTATCGGCGTTCATCGGCGGCTAAATTGGCCTTCTGCTGTATTATTAGCCAGCCATGAAGACCACCTTTCTCGATTTCGAGCAGCCGATCGCCGAGCTGGAGGCGAAAATCGAGGAGCTGCGCGCCGTACCGGAAGATTCCGGCGTCGACAATTCGGAGGAAATCTCGCGCCTGCAGAAGAAGAGCCAGGCACTCACCAAGGAAATCTACGGCAAGCTGTCCGCGTGGCAGATCGCACAGGTGGCGCGCCATCCGCAGCGGCCGTACACGCTCGATTACGTCACCAATCTCTTCACCGGCTTCGAGGAACTGCACGGGGACCGCACCTTCGGCGACGACCCGGCGATCGTCGGCGGCCTCGCCCGCTTCAACGGCGAACCCTGCATGGTGATCGGCCATCAGAAGGGGCGCGACACCAAGGAGAAGATCTTCCGTAACTTCGGCATGCCGCGGCCTGAGGGCTACCGCAAGGCGCTGCGCCTGATGAAGCTCGCCGAAAAATTCGGCGTGCCGGTTTTTACCTTCGTCGACACACCTGGCGCTTATCCCGGGGTTGGCGCCGAAGAGCGCAGCCAGTCCGAGGCGATCGGGCGCAACCTCTACGCCATGGCGGAGCTCAAGGTGCCGGTCATCTGCACCATCATCGGCGAGGGCGGCTCCGGCGGCGCTCTCGCCATTGCGGTGGGAGACGTGGTGCAGATGCTCCAGTATTCGACCTATTCAGTGATCTCGCCCGAAGGTTGCGCCTCTATCCTCTGGAAGAGCGCCGATTACGCCGCCGAAGCGGCCGAGACGCTGGGTATCACCGCCACGCGCCTGAAGGCGCTCGGCCTGGTCGACAAGATCATCAGTGAGCCGCTCGGCGGCGCGCACCGCGATCACGAGACGACGCTGCAGACCATGAAGAAGGTATTGCAGGACAACTGGCGGCAGCTGAAGGACATCCCGCCCGAAGCGCTGCTCGAGCAACGCTTCGCGAAGTTGATCGGCTATGGCAAATTCAAGGAAGTCGAGCAGAAGTAGTCAGCGCGATTTCCCTGATCTCGCTGCGCTCGTCGCCGCGCAGCTGAAGGACATCGTCAAGCCTCGCGACCGTCTGGTCGTCGGTCTTTCTGGCGGCGCCGACTCGATCGTTCTGCTCGATTGCCTGCATCGCAGCGCGCGCACGCTCGGTTGCCAGCTCTCAGCGCTGCACGTCAATCATCAGCTGAGCCCCAATGCCGGCCGCTGGTCGGTGTTCTGCCGCAGTTTGTGCCGCACCCGTGGTATCTCGTTCCGCGCCGTGAAGGTGCGCGTGCCGCGCGGCAACAGCGTGGAAGCCGCCGCGCGCGTGGCGCGCTATGCCGCGTTCGCCGGCGCGGCCGTGGATTACATCGTGCTCGCGCAACACCAGGACGACCAGGCCGAGACCGTGCTGCTGCAGCTCCTGCGTGGCGCGGGAGTGAAGGGACTCGCGGCCATGCCGCTCCTCCGGAGGGAGGAGGGTCGAGGGACGAGGGACGAGGGACGAGGGTCGAGGGACGAGGGGAAAACCACTCGACACTCGACTCTCAACACTCGACACGCCGCACCGGCCATCCTGCGGCCGCTATTGAACGTGACGCGCGAGGAAATTCTCGATTACGCGCGGCGGCGCAAATTGAAGTGGGTGGAGGACGAGAGCAACCAGGATATTTATTTCCAGCGCAACTATCTGCGGCACGAGGTCTTGCCCGTCATCGCGCGGCGCTTCCCGGCCTATCGCGCCACGCTGGCGCGGTCGGCGCACCACCTGGCGGAAGCTGCCCATACGCTCGATGAAGTGGCCGCCTTCGATGGGGCGGGGGGCATCGAGGCCGGTTCGCTGGCGGTCGATGCGTTGCGCCGCCTGCCGGCCGCGCGGGCACGCAATCTGCTGCGGTATTTTCTTGCCGGTCATGGATTGAACATGCCTGGCGCCGTGCGCCTCGATGAGGCATTGCGCCAGGCGCTCGCCGCGAAGCAGGATGCGCGGGTGCTGGTGGAACTCGGTGAATTCAACCTGAGACGGCATGCGGGAAACCTTCACCTGGTGCGATCCGCCAGCGCGCCCCCCGCGCATTACAAGAAGTTCTGGCGGGGCGAGAAGGAAGTCGCCCTGCCGGCGCTGGGCGGAATTCTCACCATGGTGCGCAGCCGTGGCGCAGGCATCAGCGTCGCGCGGCTGAGCGGCCGCCCCGTCACGGTTCAGGTGCGGCGCGGCGGGGAGCGATTGCAGCCGGATTGCCGGCGCCCACGCCGCAGTCTGAAGAACCTGCTGCAGGAGGCGCGCATTCCGCCGTGGGAACGCGAGCGGCTGCCGTTGATCTTCTGCGGTGAGCACCTGGTCTGGGCCCCCGGCATCGGCGTGGACTGCGCGTTCCAGGCAGCGCGCGGCGAGGCCGCGCTCCAACCGGCCTGGAGGCGAGGGCCCTGACGCCGGTCGTGTCGGCTTTCCCACGCGCTTGACGGTGATGGGTCGTTCCTATACGGTTTGCCACCAATCCGCAGTTCCAGACCGGGTTATCGAACCGGCAGGCAGGACATCAGGGACGTCAGCAATATTGCGAGGAGTAGGTTATGGACCGTAACCAGATTCATCAATTCGGCGTGAAGGCCGCTGCGGCAATCGTCGTGGCTGCCCTTGCCACCATCTGGGGAGCCCCCCAGCCTGCCAGCGCGCAGGACCAGCCGAAACGCGTCATTCTGCGCTTCGCGGCCGACTTCCCGCCGCCACCGCATCCGGCGGGCCTCGCGATGAGGTACTTCGCCGACCGCTTGCCGCAGGTGATCCCCGGCAGCGAGGCGCGCCTCTACTACGCCGGCGCGCTCTATACCATTCCAGAGGCCTTCGAGGCGATGCGCCAGGGCAACCTGGAAATGACCTGGATGCAGGCTGGCAAGGCGGCCCCGGTTGACCCGTTCATGATGACTGTGGTCGGGCCGGGCGTGCTGACGACGGTCGGCGCAGTCGATTCGCTCGAGCAGACGAAAACCTTCCAGATGCTGGTGGACCGGCTCGAAAAGAAGCAACTCATC
>CAZCGD010000500.1:0-1940 GCA_964498105.1 uncultured Streptomycetaceae bacterium | reverse complement strand
GCTGCGGCCGTTCGCGATGAGCTTTCTGACCACGGCGTTGGGTCCGTCGCCGGAGCTGTTCAAGAGCGGCGCGATCCTGGTGAACCGAAGTGGCGAGCGCTTCGCCGACGAGCTGGCGGGGCCGGCGCGCGCGGTGCCGCGACAGCCGGACAAAGTGACTTATATCGTGTTCGACCACCAGCTCGCGCAGCGCTTCACCGCGTGGCCGCACTACGTGTCCACCGCGCCGGGCATCGCCTACGCTTATCTCGCCGATTACCGGCGCAACCGCGCCGACATTTACCACGAGTCATCCACGATCGAAGGGCTCGCGCGCAGCATGGGAGTGCCCGCGGCGGCGCTCAGCCGGACCGTCAACGACTACAACGGCGCGGGCAGGGAAACGCGTCCCGCCCTCGACGCCGCGCCGTTCTATGCGCTGGGACCGGTGAAAAGCTACGTCGTGTTCACCGACGGGGGACTCAAGGTTACCGAGCGGCTGGAAGTCACGCGCGAGGATGGCTCGGTGATCCCCGGCCTCTACGCCGCCGGCTCGAACGGCCAGGGCGGGGTGCTGCTCGAGGGCCACGGCCACCACCTGGGCTGGGCCTTCATCTCCGGCCGCATTGCAGGGCGCAATGCCGCTTATGCTGTGCCGCCAAGCGACGGCCAGGACTTGGCCACGGAATCACACGGAAACACACGGAAAACTCTAGAACAGTACCGGAAAAACGAAAACAATACGGGCGTTTCGCGTGGTCTGTGACTGCTACCTGACTCAGAGACCGATACGGCCTTGCTTCCAGGTCCGTGTGTTTCCGTGTGATTCCGTGGCTAAAATTGCATTTGAATTTGTGCCGGGTTTTGGCGAGAGGTGCCGATGATCTTCATGTCGCAAAGCGGATTGACAGACGCCGGCCGCGAGCAGGAGTGGGATGCGTGGTACGTCGAGCACCTGCGCATCATGATGACCGTGCCGGGGATCAGCTCGGCCCAGCGATTCAAGACCGAAAGCCAAGGGTATTCTCCGTCGCTCGCGATGTACACGATCGCTTCCGCTGATGTCTTCCGCGATCCGTACTATCTGAAAGTGCGCGGGATGGGCGACTGGCTGCCGCTCATCCAGAAGGAGCATTACCACCGCAACCTGTTCGAGGGGCTGGACCAGGCGCCGGACGTAGCTCAGGACTGCGTGCTTATCGTCGCCGATCGCAACCGCCCGGCCGACGTGCCGGGCGTGGCGCTCATCTGGCTGAAGTGCGTCGGCATCGACCGCTCGACTCCGTACCGCGGGCTCGCTGTCGTAACCGGCAATGCGGCCGGGGCCGATGCGGCACGCGGCAGTTTTGCCGTCTATCGGCCGGTAACAGTGGGCGCGACACAGCGTTAGTGTCACGATGGGCAGCCAGGTTGCATTGATTGCCGGCGCTACGGGCTTGATCGGGCGTCGCGTTGCGGCGCATCTAAAGCTACTCGGCTGGAAGGTCATTGGCCTTTGCCGCAATCCCCAGGCCGGCGGCGCTGTCCCGTTGATCGGCGTCGATCTGACCGACGCCAGCGATTGCCGCAGCAAGCTCACGAGACTGGACGGGGTTACCCATGTTTTCTACACAGCGCGCTACGATCATCCCGAGGGCGTGGCTGAATCGGTCGAAACCAACGCTTTGATGCTGCGCAATCTGGTGGAAGCGATCGAGCCGGCGGCAACCGGCCTCAACCATATTCACGTCGTTCATGGCACCAAATATTACGGCCACCATCTCGGACCCGTGGCCGTGCCGACGCGCGAGGACGACCCGCGCGCGCCGGCGCCTAATTTCTACTACGCGCAGGAGGATTACCTGCGCGACCGGCAGCGCGGCAAGCGCTGGACTTACAGCACGTCGAGACCTCACACGTTTTGCAGCACTGCGGCTGGCGAGCAGCGCAACATCGGATTGCTGATCGCGGTCTATGCCGCC
>CAZCGD010000499.1:0-3443 GCA_964498105.1 uncultured Streptomycetaceae bacterium | reverse complement strand
TCCACTCCCGACAGCAACTGGAAGCCGGGACGGGGGCGCCGCGCGAGATCGACCAACTCGACCATGAACTGCCAGTCGAGACTCGAGTCCACCACGCCGGCGAAGTTGGGCAGCCGCTCAATGAGCTTCAATGCGAGCTCGGTGGTGATCTTCGTGCCCGCCCTCTCGTCCGGCGCGTTGTAGACGAAGAACGGCACGCGCACCGCGGCGCCGATTTGCGCGAAATGCTCCAGCACCATCGCCGGCGGCGGCGTCCAGTAGTACGGTGTCGTCGAAACGATGGCGCCCGCGCCGGTTTCCTCGGCGTAGCGCGCGAACGCCGCGGCGATGCTGGTGCCGGCATCGCTGGCGTGAGCAATGACGGGCACCCGGCCCTTGACCTGCCGTATCGCGTACTGGAGCAGCTCCCGCCGCTCGTCGTCGGTCAGGCTGACCGATTCACCGGCGTGCATGGGCAGCGCCAGCGAGTCCGCCCCGTTGCGCAGGTGAAACTCGATCAGCTTGCCGTAGGCGTCGAAATCGATGCGGTTGTCGCGCGTGAATGGCGTGACCGGCGTGTGCACCAAACCTGGCTCGAAAACGGGCATATCTGATTGGGGGCGCGAAGCGCGCTCAGTCATTGTCGTTGATGAATCGTGACATGGTGAGGCGTGACATGGTAATGCGTGACATGATGAATCGTGACTCAATCCTGAATTCCTCAGTCTTCATCAAGTTTGTCCAGCGTCGTTACTCACCTGATCGAGTCACGGATCACGCACTTTCATGTCACGCCACATCACGTCACGCGGTATCACGTCACGCATTACCATGTCACGCCTTACCAGCCGTGAGGCTCAGATTGCATGATGCCGAGCTCCTCGAGCTGGGAACGGATGAACTGCTGGCGCTCCTTGGTGGCGGTGGGCAGTGGCGCGCGGGTCGGCCCGACCGGGCGTCCCATCAGCACCATGCCGCCCTTCAGCGACGACGGATACTGGTCGCGGAACAGCAGCCAGATGCGCGACAGCTTGTACTGCAGCTCGCGGGCGCGCGGCCAGTCGCCGGCGACGCAGGCGTCGAATAACTGGTTACAGAGGTTGGGGCAGATGGAGCCCGCGGCTGAATACGAGCCGACGCCGCCGAGCGGCACCGACGGCAGCAGGTACTCCACGCCCGTCAGCATCGCGAACGTCGGCCGCATCGCCAGCGCCGCGCGCGACAGCTCGATGAATTTCTCGCTGTTGAAGCTCGCCTCCTTCACGCCCACGAAATTGGGCAGCCGCTCGATCAGGCGCGCCATCAGGTCGCCGGTGATCTCGACGCCGGCCAGGTAGCTGGGCGAGTTGTAGGAAATCACCGGCAGGTCGATCGAGGTGCACAGCCGCACGAAATACTCCCGGATCGACTCGAGCGTCGGGCTCCAGAAGTACGGCGTGATGGCGAGGATGCCGTCCGCGCCGATTTTCTGCGCGTGGCGCGCGAGCTCCAGCGTATCCTCGACGGCGAGCGCGCTGACGTGGATCGTCACCGGCACCCGTCCCGCCACCACCTTCACCGCCGCCTCGGCGAAGCGCTTGCGCTCGGGGATCGTAAGGTTGAGCGATTCGCCCTTGTGGTGCGGCCAGGAAATGGCCGGCGAACCGCTGCGCACATGAAAGTCGAGGAGCCGCTCGAACGTCGGCAGGTCCGGGCTGAAGTCGTCCTTCAGCGGCGTGACGGGGCTTTGCATCGCGCCCCGGAGCTTGATCATGTTGCCATCCTTTTACGTATCAACCCAAAAAACTGCAACTCAGTGTCATCGCACCCGCAGCTTTTCCACCACTGCAAGGTCTGGTTCCGCGCCAAGGCCCGGCCCCTGTGGCACCGTCATGCAACCGTTCTTGTCCGGCAGGATCGCATCGTGCAGCGGGTTCACCGCGAAATCGGCGTCGTAGCGCTCGACTAGCACCTCCCGCGACATCGCGGCGATGCAGTGGATGGAAGCCATCAGGCCGGGGCCGAAGTAGGCAGAATGCGGCACCACCTCGACACCGTGCGCGTCCGCGAGCGCGATTACCCGGCGCATGCCGGTGATGCCGCCGACCTTGGTGACGCTCGGCTGCGCGTAGCTCACCGCGCCGGCTTCGAACATGCCCTTGAACTCGGGCAGCATCGCGTTTTCCCCGGCCGCGGTCGGGATGCCGCCCTCAACCTGCACGCGCGCGAGGCCGACGTGGTCCTCCGGCGGCCACACCGGCTCTTCCAGCCACTTAAGGTTGAACGGGTGCAGCTTGCGCGCCATGGCAATCGCCTCGGCGACCGTCCACGGGCAGTTGCAATCCACCATGATCGGGATGTCGGGGCCGGCGGCGTCGCGCGCCGCCTTGATCGGCGGGGCGGTGATCTCGTGCAGCTTGATGTGGCGATAGCCGCGCTTTAACGCGCGCTCGACGTAATGCGTGACGGCGGCGGGCTCGCCGTAGCGCAGCAGGCTCGCGTACGCCGGCAGAGTCTTGCGCGGCGAACCGCCGAGCAGGCGGTAGAGCGGCAGCCCGGCGAGCTTGCCGGCGATGTCCCACAGTGCGATGTCGATCGCGGACAACGCGTACAGCGCCGGGCCGTTGCGGCCGACGCCGGTGAGATTGCGCTGCAGCTCGTCGACCAGCGCTGCGATCGCGGTGGGGTCGCGTCCGATGCACATCGGGCCGATGAAGGAGTCGAGCGCCGCCTTGGTGGCTGTGTAGATGCGGTGGCCGAAGCCCTCGCCCCAGCCGCTGACGCCCTCGTCGGTATCCACGCGCACCAGCAGCGTGTCCATGCTGGTGCGGGGCTTGCCGCCCTGCTGCGGTACCACCGACCCTTCGATCAGCATCGGCATCCGCACGACTATGGTTTCGACTTTCGTTATTTTCATGGCGGTCGCGGGTGAAAACGGAATTCAGGGGAGTAGTAGTATAGCGGGATGATTACCCCGCAAGGAATCAAGCCGGAATAGCGGGCATGGACTGATGGACGGGCCGGGTCGTGCGAGAATGGTGTCCTGACCCGTCGACATAAAGAACAGGGGAGCGATGGAAACCAGGCTGATCGGACCCGGCTTCGCCGCGGAAGTGCGCGGCGTCGGGCTCGCCGACGTGGCGGAGCGCGATGATGCCTACGCCTTCGTCCGCGCGGCGTTCGAGGCGCACTCAGTGCTGTTGTTCCGCGAACAGCCCATCACCGACAAGCTGCAGCTCGCTTACTCAAAACGCTTCGGCCCCCTGGAGGTCGCCAAGGCCGCCTCGCGCGCCGAAGGCACGCCGTTTTCCGTCCTAACCAACGTCGAGCCCGACGGCACCCTCGTCCCGCCCGACCATAAGGAAGCGCTGCGCGCCCGCGCCAACCAGCTGTGGCACACCGACAGCTGCTTCAAGGACCCGCCGGCGCTCGCTTCCGTGCTCTCGGTGCGGATCATCCCGGACCGGGGCGGCGAGACCGAATTC
>CAZCGD010000498.1:0-2601 GCA_964498105.1 uncultured Streptomycetaceae bacterium | reverse complement strand
GCGCATCGCCGGCGCCGGGCTGGACGTCTTCGAGAAGGAGCCGATCGACCCCGGCAATCCGCTGCTCAAACTGGACAACGTAGTGCTGTCGCCCCACAGCGCGGGCACCACCTGGGACACCTGGTTCCGCCGCGCCGAGTTCGCCTACCAGAACTTCCAGCGCGTATGGGCGGGTCAGCCGCCGCAGGGCGTCGCAACGGATTACGACATGTAGGACGTCTAACTTCGGTGATTGCCGCCATTTACCCTATCTTGCTCAGGCGACGGCCGGCATTACTTCTTGCGCGAAGAGTTCCATCGAGTTGAGGACCCGCGCCTGCTCGAGCTCGCCGAACCAGAAACTGCAGTTGAAATGCGAGGCGCCCGCCAGCTCGCGGACGCGCCTGATCTGACGGATGCACGTGTCCGGCGTTCCGATAACCAGGTAGCGCTCCAGAAGTTCGTCGATGCCCGGCTCGGTTTTCGCCGGCACCGGGATGGCGTTGCCGTTTTCCACCCGTTCGTAGTTGTTGCGCAGGGAGAGCGTCACCCGCATGTTCCAGCGGGCCTGCTCGGCGGCCTCGCGCGCATCGGCCGGATCCTTCGTCACGTACACCGCCCGCTGCACGCCGACGAGCGGCTGCTCAACCGGTTTCGTTTCGGCAAACATGCGCTGCAAGTGTTGACCGAACTCGGCGAGCCGTTCGATCGGTACGCCGAACCCGCCGGTCAGCACGTTGAAGCCGCGGCGCACCGCCGCCTCCAGCGAGTACGGGCTCTGCGCCGTGACCCAGACCGGCGGATGCGGTTTCTGCAGCGGCTGCGGGAATAGCGACGTCTCGGGAATCCTGAAGCGCTTGCCCTCGTAGCTGAAGGGCCGCCCCTCGAACGACTTCAGGAGGATGTCGATCGATTCTTCCCACCGTTCGCCGCCGGCATCGAGCTGCAGGCCGAAGCGCTCGAATTCGTAGCGCTGGTAGCCGCGTCCGAGCCCGATATCGAGGCGCCCGCCGCTCAGGATGTCGAGCGTCGCGAACTCCTCGGCGATCACGAGGGGATGGTGCAGCGGGACCACGACCACGGCCGTGCCCACCCGCAGCCGCGTGGTCTTCGCCGCGATGTAGGTCGCAAGCTGCAAGGGGCGGGACAGATAGCCGTAGGTCGAGAAGTGATGCTCGGCCAGCCAGACGTTGTGATAGCCGAGGGATTCTGCGGCCTGCGCCAGCTCGAGCCCGCGCGCGTAGATCTCCTGCGAGGAGCGGGCGGACGGCGATTGCATGAGCAGAAACGTTCCGATGTCCATGGTCTTAGCTTACTCCTACCTATTGCTGGAACAACGCCTTGCGCCGGTCCGGCCCGGTTCCCTACACTGATGAGGCATCCCGGTTTCCATGGACACTATTGAAGGAGGATGAGATGCGCCCCATTCGCAATCGTGGTCGCTGGATCGTCGGGTCGCTTTTTCTTGCACTGTTCTGCGGCGCCGCGCTCGCGCAGGCCCCTGCGACTGGCGCTTCGACGGAACTCAGGACAGGCTCGGGACCGGCCTATCCGAACAAACCGATCCGGCTCTTCCTGCCGTTTCCTCCCGGTTCGCCGAACGATACGGTGGGCCGGGCGCTGAGCCAGAAGTTGTCCGAGCTGCTCGGCGAGAACGTGGTGCCGGAAAACCGGCCGGGCGCCGGCGGCAACGTGGGGATCGGCGCCGCGGCGATGTCCGCGCCCGACGGCTATACCCTCGTGCTGGCGACCCCGGGGATCGCGCTCAGCCCTTCGCTCTACTCCAGGCTCAATTACAATGCCAGGGACCTGACGCCGGTCGCGCGCGTGATCACGATCCAGAACATCCTGGTCGTGCATCCGTCGGTCCCCGCAAAAACGCTGCAACAGTTCATCAGCCTGGCGCGCGCTCATCCCGGCAAGCTCAACTTCGCTTCGGGTGGCGCCGGAACGACCAACCACCTCGCCAACGAGCTGCTGAAAAGTCTCGAGAAGATCAACCTGGTGCACGTGCCGTACAAGGGCGCAACCCTGGGCATGATGGCGATGATCGGGGGCGAGGTGGATGAGGTCGTCGTGCCGGTTCCGGCGGCAATTCCGCAGGTTCGCGCCGGCAAGGTGCGCGCGCTGGCGGTGCTCTCGGACGAGCGTGTACCGGCCCTGCCCGAGGTACCGACATCGAAGGAAGCCGGCGTGGACAACTTCGTGGTGCCGATCTGGTACGGCCTGTTCGTTCCCGCCCGGACGCAGCCCGATATCGTCGCGCGCCTGGGCCGGGAAGTCATCAGGGCGCTGGAGTCGCCTGACTTGCGCGAACGGCTGTCCGAGATGGGCGTCGATCCCTGGCCCGGCACGGCGGAGCAGCTGGCGAGCCTGGTGCGCAGCGAGACCGCGCGCTACGCAAAACTGATCCAGAGTATCGGCTTGCGTCTGGACTGATCAGTGGGCGCCTGGTCTTTTTAGTACTGATCGCTGGCCACCGGTCACCGCCTCACAGCGCGAAACCGTACAGCTTCGCCGCGTTCTCGCACACAATCTTGCGGCGGGTGGCGGCGGGCAGGTGGCCGAGCTCCCGCTGAATGTACTCCTGCGAGTCCGGCCAGATGCCGTCGGGATGCGGGA
>CAZCGD010000497.1:0-6969 GCA_964498105.1 uncultured Streptomycetaceae bacterium | reverse complement strand
GGTTTCGCGTCGGATCGCATCGTGCTGATCGGCCTCGTGCTGGCCGGTACGGCGCAGGGCACGTTCAAGCTGCTCGAAGAGGATTTCTCCATCGAGCCCTACGCGCTGCCGTTGCCGCGCGGCGACGCCGATTTCCGGCTGGCGGTGAACCGGGTGCTGGCGGGCCTTTATCGCACCGGCGGCATCGAGAAGATCTACAACCAATGGCTGGGCAAGATCGGACCGCCGAGCCTGCTGCTGTCGGCGGCGTACTTCATCCAGGGTCTGTCCGAGTAGGGTGCTCTGCCGACTGCGATCAAAACCACAGATGAACCAGATGCACACAGACAAGATCAAAATCAAATGGACAGGATTAACAGGATTAACAAGATCAGGTCCAATAGCAAATCAATGTTTTGTTCTTGGTTTAATCCTGTAAATCCTGTGAATCCTGTCTATTCTTGTTTCTTCGGGTTTGTCTTTATCCGTGTTTATTGGTGTCTATCTGTGGTTGGATCCAGGCGGTCCTGGTTTGCGGCGGGGGCGCTGCTGTGGCTCGCGGCGACGGCCGGCGCGCAACCGATCCGGATCCCGGATTTCCGCGAGAGCCCGCGCGTGGCGCAGGCGCCCCAGCCCGGGGAGAAGTGCGAGCATTGTGGCGTGGTTCGCTCCGTAAGCGCGAGGCAGAGCCAGCGGCCGGCCGACGTTCCCCAGGCATTCCAGAACCAGCCGATCGACAGTGGGATGAGCGGCACCGTCTACGTCGGCGCCGTGGTTTACGTGCCGCTGGGTAAGGGCACGGACAAGCCCTTCGTCGGCGGCGTCGGCACCCCCGAAATGCGCGAACGCTTCAGCCAGACCACCTACGAAATCGCCATCCAGCTCGACACCGGAGGCACTGTCTTCGTTCAGCGCGACGACGGCGGGAACTACAGGACGGGCGACCGGGTGCGGGTGCAGGGCAACCAGCTCGAGCTGCTCGTGAATTGATCCGGAAAGCGGTGATGAGTGATGAGTGCCCGCGACCAGAGCACGCTAAATAGTTGAAGTGACTACGGGGAGGGGGGAAATGGCATCGAACTCAGCGGGCAGGCCATTTGGCAGATGCGCATTGCTCGGTTTTGCGCTCGCTGCTGCGCTGGCCTGGACTGCCGGTGCAGCGGCGCAGAACTACCCCACCCGGCCGATCCGGGTCGTCATCCCGTTCCCGCCGGGCGGCAACGTGGATACCTTCGCGCGGGTGTTGCTGCGCTACGTCGAGGAGGACCTCGGGCAGCCGATGGTGATCGACAACCGCGGCGGGGCGAACGGCATAGTCGGCGCCGACACGGTCGCCAAGGCCGCGCCCGACGGCTACACCATCATGGTCACGTCGTTCGGGCTCGCGGTTAATCAGTACATCGTGAAGAAGCTGCCGTTCGACCTCAGGAAGGATTTCCTGCCGATCACGAACATCGCCATCGGCACGGGTTACCTGATGGTGTCCCATCCTGCCGTGCCGGTGAAGACGGTGAAAGATCTGATCGCGCTCGCGAAGAGCCAGCCGGGCCAGGTGCGCTACAGCACGGCGGGCATCGGCAACGGCCAGCACCTGGCCGGCGCGCTGTTCGCCCTCAAGGCGGGTGTCGACATGCTGCACGTACCGTACAAGGGTGGCGGCCCGGCGTTGAACGCGGTCATGGGCGGCGAAACCCAGATTCATTACCCCGCCGGCTCGGTAGGCATCCCACAGGTGAAGGCGGGGCGGGTGAGAGGGCTTGCGTTTACCGGCGAGAAGCGCCTCGCCTCCCTTCCTGACCTGCCGACCATCGGCGAAACCTTGCCCGGTTTCGTGGCGGACGCCGGCTGGCACGCCGCGTTCGCGCCGCCCGGAACCCCGCCTGCGATCGTCAATCGGTTGCAGCAGTCGATACGCAAGGCGTTGCAAGTGCCGCTGGTTCATGACAACTTCGTCAGCAACGGCTACGAGCCGAAGGGCGATGCTCCCGCGGTGTGGGCCAGGGCCTACCAGGAAGAACTCAAGCGGCTGGCGGAAATCGCGAAGGCGGCGAAGCTCGAGCCGCAGTAACCCGAAGAGCGTGACCTGGTGCGGCGTGACGTGGAACTGCGTGACGTGGTACAGCGTGACGTGGAAAAGCGTGGTCAAGCACGCGTCATCACGTCACGGTTCATCATGTCACGCACTTTCATGTCACGGGTTACCATGTCACGCGTTTAAGTAAGCAAACAGCCCGGGCCCAAGCTGTTTGCGGTACTTGTCCAGCACCGGCTGGACGGCCTTGATAAACGCGGCGCGCTCGGCGTCGGTGAGCTGGATGAGTTCGTTTTTCGCGGGGTCGAATCTCTTCAGGATTGCCGCGTCCTCGGCCGCTGCCAGCTGCCGCTGGTAGGCGGTGGCTTTCTTCGCCGCAGCGTCCACGGCGGCCTGCACGTCCCGCGGCCAATTCCGGTACTGCTCGGCGTTGCACACGAAGGCGCTGGCGCCCCAGAAATGGCCGGTTAGCGTGATGTAGCGGTGATGGTGGTGCACGCCGAAGTGGTAGATATTGGTAAGCGGGTTGTCCTGCGCCTGGAAGCGGTCGCCGCCGATCTGCTCCGTGAACTCCTTGATGTCCACGGCGAGGGGCTCGAAGCCGAGCGCCCGGAATACTTCCCCGTGCAACTCGCTCGATTGCGTGCGGATGCGGATGCCGCGGCAGTCCTCGGGCTTGCGGATCGGGCGCACCCGGGTCGAGAGGTGGCGAAAGCCGTTGTCCCAGAATCCCAGCAAGCGGCACTTCATGTCCTGGTCGATTTTCTTCCTGGCGCCCTGGCCCAATTCCCCGTCGAGCGCCTTGAATACGGTGGCGCGGTCCTTGACGACGAACGGCAGCTCCAGGATCTGCAGCTCGGGCGCGGCCTTGGAGAAGCGCACCGTGGACATGTAGCAGAACGACAGTTCCCCGCTCTCGACCATCGGCACGAGGTCGCCCGAGGGGCGGCCGATCTTGAGGACGCTGCCGATCAGCTCGAAGCGGATGCGTTCCCCAAGCTGCTTCTTCAGCAGTTCCCCGAAGCGCCCGGCGGCCTGGTTGTGGATCGAGGCGGGTTCCTGGTAGCCGCCGAACTTCAGAACGATCGGACCAGTCACACGGGGATTTCGCGGTGCACGAACTCGATGATCTTGTCGATGGCCGAGCGGGCGGCCGGCGAGGTGGGGTCGTTGGTGATGAACGCCTCGCCCATACCTTCGAACAGGTGCAGTTCCACGCGCCCACCCGCTTTGCGGTAATTCGCGATGAAGCGCTCGCGATTGGGCACGGGATGAGCGACGTCCGCGGTGCCCTGCAGATACAGCACGGGCGGCATTTGCACCTTCTCGCCGCGTTCCAGCGCGAGCGTGGGATTGCCTTCCGTCATGGCCGCTTCGCCACCCCAGTACTGGTTGTGGCACTGTATCCAGTTATCCGCCTGTTTCTTGAGGGCACCGCTCTGGTTGGACTTGGCGTACTGGTAACGGCCGAGCGGATCGATGACCGGCCAGCACAGGATCGCGCAGCGCACCGTGGCATCGACGGCTTTCCCGGGCAACGGCAGCGCGGCATACCGGGGATCGCTCGGCCGCAGCGCGGCCAGCATGGCCTGGTGACCGCCGCTCGATACGCCGAGGATGCCAACCAGGTCGGGCCGGCTGTGCAGCTCCCTGGCCCGCGCCTTGCACCAGCGGATCGCGCAATTGACATCGGCCAGTGACGCCGGATATCCGGCCTCCGGCGGCATGCGGAAATCCAGCGACACCACCACCACGCCGCTTTTCGCCAGCGGCTCATCGGTCCCGGCGTCGCTGGTGCGATCCTTGTTGCACCAGGCGCCCCCATGCAGGTCGATGACGATCGGGAACGGTCCCGTGCCGCGCGGCTTGTAGATGCGCGCAAGCAGCGGCTTGTTGCCGTGCCGGAAGTATTCGACGTCTTCGACGTCGATTTCGTAGCGGGTAAGGGTCGCTGTCGTCATGAGGGGGTCCTTTTATTGGGTAAAGCGCGACATGGTAAAGCGTGACGCGATGATTCGTGACGTGGTGAAGCGTGATCAGCCACGCATTATCATGTCACGCCGTATCACGTCACGCCGTACCACGTCACGCAGTACCACGTCACGCCATATCAGGTCACGCATTCTCAATGCGCCGGCGTCGCTGGCGCACCGGGCTGCTTGAGAGGGTGCGATTTGTCGAACGCCTCGAGCTTCAGGCATTCATCGAAGATGCGCATGACCGTCGGCACCGGGGCGGTGTCGCAGCTGAAGAATTTCGCGCCGAAGACCTGGGTGGCTACGCAGATGTCGGCAAGAGTGGGCGAGTTGCCATGGCAGTAGCGGCCGGTTTCCTTTTCCTTCGACAGGTGCGACTCGACTGCCGTCAGCGCTTCCATCAGCCAGTGCTGGCACCAGCGGGTGCGCGCGGCTTCGTCGATCTTGAGCTCCTTCTCGAGGTAGGTGCGGATGCGCGGGACGAGCAGGGGATGGCCGTCGCAGGCTACGATCTGCGCCAGCCCGCGCACCCGGGCGCGGCCCTTCGGGTCCTTCGGCAGCAGCGGCGGCTGCGGGTGGGTCTCATCCAGGTACTCGATGATCGCCATGGACTCGAACAGGGTGGAGCCGTCGTCGAGGATGAGGGACGGCACGACGGCCTGCGGGTTGACGGCGCGGTACTCGGGCTTCAACTGCTCGCCCTGCATCAGGTTGACGGAAATCTCTTCCGCCTTGACGCCCTTTAACGCCAGCGCGATGCGCACGCGGCAGGCGGCGAGCGAGCGCCAGAAACCGTAGTATTTCATTTAGCCTCCTATTGTCGTATGAGTGTCGAGTGTCGAGTGTCGGGTGATATCACGCTTTTGGAATAATGGGCAGCAGTATATACGACGGATGCTGCGGCCCGATGTGGAGCGTGATCTTGCCGCCAAAAACCGGCGCAGGGCGGTCGCGGGGGTCGTCGTGCAGGAACGGGCCGCAGCCGAGCAGCTCGTTCTTGAAGTTGGAGAGCCTGGCGCCGGTGGTCTTCTGCCACTCGTAGTCGCGCCCGCGCACGGTCAGCGCAACGCGGTATCCGGCCGGCACCACGATGCTGGTAGGCCAGATCTCGATGTCGAGCTGGACGATCTCGCCGGGTTTGAGCGGCTGCTTCCGGTCGTGCGTATGATAGGGCCGGTACTCGGTCGAGCGCTGCGGATCGAGTTTGCGGTGGGAGGCGCGCAGCCAGCCCTGCGCGACCGGCGTGTGCGGATCTATCGCGCCCATGAAAACCACTTCCTTCAGGTCCGGCGCATAGACGCGGAATACCAGGAACAGATCGGCATCGGCGGTGGAAGATGAGACGAACAATTTCGCCGCCAGCGGCCCGGTGATCTCGGTTTCCGTTTCCAACGGCGCGGACAGGAAGGTCACGCCTTCGCCCATTGCATCGTAGGTGACGCTGCCGGCTGGTTTTGCCGGCTCGCGCGCGAGGCCGTGGCCTGCGGGATCGAAGTACAGCTTCGTCCATTGCGTGCGCGCGAGCGGCCACTCGTTCTCGTGGCGCTCGACGAAGCGGTCCACGTGGCGCACCTGGAGCTGGACTCTCGGTTGCCGGTGCCAGCCGTTGCGCTCGCCCTTCAGAAAATAGTCGAAGAAGCGCTTCTGCAGCAGGCGCCCATAGTCGGTATAGAAGTGGGTCCAGTGCTCGAGCCCGTGCGCTTCCAGCCATTTGTCTTTGGTTGCGGCGCGCACGAAACCCTCGAAGTTGCCGCGCGGGTGCAGGCCCTGCCCGCCCCAGTTGGCCGCCGACAGCAGCGGCACGGCGATTTTGTCCCAGACCGGGGATCGCGCCCGGTGATAGTCGTCGTCCTGCGGGTGCTCGAGGATGTTGTCGCCGAAGTCGCAGCGGTTCTTTGCGAGTTCCGCTTCAGACAGCGTTTCGTCTCCGCATACCAGCGCGCCGGTGACGCGCGAGCGCGGGCCGCGCTCGCCTAACCCGTACTGCACCGTCTTCACCTGCATGTCGTACCAGTTGGCGAAAAAGGTGTTGAGTATGCCGCCGTGGTGCGTCATGTCGCGGTACCAGTCGGCGGAGCCTTCCCACACGCACATGGCGGCGAGGTGCGGCGGCTGCAGCGTCGCGACGTGCCACTGGTTCATGCCGTAGTAGGAGATGCCGTTCAGGCCGACCTTGCCGTTCGACCACGGCTGCACGCCGGCCCACTCGATGCACTGGTAGAAATCTCTCGTCTCGCGCGGGGAGAACGGGTCTATGAAGCCGGGCGAGCGGCCGGCGCCGCGCGAGTCCACGCGCACGCAGGCATAACCACCCGGCACCCATTTTTCGGGATCCACCACTTCCCAGCTCTGGTACCGGTTGCTCGAGCCGGAGGCGACGTCGGGGTGTTCGGCGACCATGCGCTGCCACGCGCTCGGGTAGCCGTCCTGGAAGGCGAGGCCCTTGGCGTAGGGGCCGTAGGTGAGGATGACCGGATGGCGCCCCGCGCCCAGCGGGCGGAACACGTCGGCGCGGAGAACGAGGCCGTCGTCCATCGCGATCGGGGTATCCCAATCAATCTGCATGCCGTCCCGGATCTCGCTTTTCTGTGCAGAATCCATTTAGCCGTCGATGAAAATCAAGAAATAGACAGGATTAACATGATTAACAAGATTAAATCAAAACCAAGACCTGGAAAGACAGTATCAATAAGACCACGCATGAAACTACCGCTCTTGATTTTGTTTCGGTCTAATCCTGTTAATCCTGTCTATTTTGGTGTTGATCTTGTCCTCGCAATTTGACGTGAGGGCATAACGCGTGTCAACCTGCCGCACCCGAAAAGGAGGCGTGCATGAAAGTCGGAATCGCCGGCACGGGCCGGATGGGCGCGGCCATCGCGGCGCGGCTGATGAGTCTCGGTCACGAATTGACAGTGTGGAACCGCACTGCAGAGAAGACGAAGGAGCTGGCTGCGGCCGGAGCGACGGTCGCGGCGTCGC
>CAZCGD010000496.1:0-2766 GCA_964498105.1 uncultured Streptomycetaceae bacterium | reverse complement strand
AAGGTCCAGGTCCGGATCGGCGTCAGCCCCATCACGAGATTGATGACGAAGAACGGAAACGCCGGCACCAACCGCAGCGCGAACAGGTAGAACGCGCCTTCCTTCGCGACGCCGTCGTTGATGGGCTTCAGCTTGTCGCCGAACCTGCCCTGCACCCAGTCCCGCAGCAGAAAGCGCGAGGCGAGGAAGGCGAGCGTCGCGCCGATCGAGGAGGCGAACGAGACGATTACGGTACCCCACAGGAGCCCGAAAATCGCGCCGCCAACGAGCGTGAGGAGCGCCGCGCCGGGGAGCGACAACCCGGTCACCACCACGTAGACAGCGAAATAGACCGCTGCCGCTTGCAGCGGGTTGGCACGGTAAAACGCGTCGATCGCCGCTTGCTGCGACTTGAAGAACTCGAACGTGAAGTAACGGTCGAGGCCGAAAGCGAAGAACGCCGCGATCAGCGCCACGATCACCACGACCAGCGTGAACCTGCCTCGTTTCATTATGATTCTTCTCTGAGGGTGTTACCTAAGGATTTTGTCGGACCTGAGTCCGACAAAATCCTAGCAGCACCCGCCGCCGTCGTAGAACCAGGTGGAGCCCGAAAGGTGGATATCGTCGCGTCCCAGCGCCGCCAGCGCCGCCGCGGTCTTGTCGCATACGGCGAGCGGTTGGTTGCGGGTCAGGAAATGGCCATTCTGATCGTCGAAGTAGTCGGCATCGCCGTGGAAGATCGCGGTCCTTCCTGTAAAAACGCAGGGCCCGTCGGCTGGCATGGGATCCTTGATGGCGCAGATTTCCACGCTGTCGATGGCGATCAACCGGTCGGTCGGGTAATGGCGCGGCGACAGCACGCGGTAGGGTCGCTTCGCGCGCACTTCGATGGTGCCGAACCCGGTGTCGGTCAGGCGCTTGATGTAGTCGCCGAGCGGTATCGCGCCGGTCAGGCATACCGCGCGCAGGCGCTCGTCATTTTGAAGGTGCTCGGGCATGAAAGAATCGCATACCGGATCGGACAGGATCAGCCTGCCGTGCGGCTTGAGCACCCGGTAGATCTCAGACAGCGCGCGCTCGAGGTCGCGGTCGCGGAAAATGTTGAACAGGCAGTTCTGCGCCGCCACGTCCACCGCGCCGTTCGCGACCGGAAGATCGAGGGCGTCGCCCTTGCGCAGATCGACGAACGAGGACTTGAACCAGGGGTTCTGCAGCTCCGCTTCGCGCAGGTTCGTGCGGCACGCCGCCAGCATCTCGTCCACGACGTCGAGCCCGATCACGGCTCCGGCCCGGCGCGTGAAGTACGCGAATTGCAGCACCTCCATGCCGCCGCCCACTCCGACGTAGAGGACCGTCGGCGAACCGGCGAGGTCGCGCGGGTTGACCGTGCTGCCGCAGCCATAGTTCATGGCGAGCATCTTCTTCGGGATCGCCAGCTCGGGCAGCTGCCAGACCGGCGTGGTGGTGCAGCACAAACCCTGCTGCGGATTGAGAGCGGCTTCCTTGTAGACGTCACGCGTGGTAGACAGGTAGGAAGTGTCCATGCCGGCCCCGGTTCAGCTATTCAGCGCGCCGCCGCAGCTCGAACCCTGGCCGGCGGTGCAGCCGTAGCAGTGGTCCCTGACGGCGATCGGATTGCCGTCGAGATCGTCGCTCGTGAGTTGACGCAGGTGCACGCGCGGCCTGCCGTTCAATCGCAGCGGCAACTCGAGCATCTGATTGAAGTCGCAGTCGTAGACGTAGCCGCGCCAGTCCACGCTGATCAGGTTCCTGCACATCACCGATTCGAGGTTCTGCGGCTGGTAGGCGTTCTTCAGCAGCGCCATGTAGTGTTCGAACTGGCCCCTGGAAATGAGCGTGCTGCCGAAACGCTGGATCGGCATGTTGGTGAGCACGTAGAGCCGGTCGAAGACGACGCCGAACCGCTCGGCCAGGTGGCGGTGGTAATCGGCCTCGAGCTGGTCCTGCGCCGGCGGCAGGGTGGGCCCCTGCGGGTTGTAGACCAGGTTCAGCGCGAGCCCCGAGCCCGCTCGCCCGTAGCCGAGCACGTTCAGGGTCCTCAGCGCGCGGATGCTCGCCTCGAACACGCCCTTGCCGCGCTGGGCGTCCACGTTCTCTTCGAGGTAACACGGCAGCGAGGCGACGACCTCCACCGCGTTCGCGGCGAGGAACTGCGCGAGGTCTTCCTGTCCCGGCTGCTCCAGGATCGTCAGGTTGCAGCGGTCCATCACGTGCACCCCGAGATTGCGCGCGGCGAGCACCAGTCCCCGGAAATGCGTGTTCAACTCCGGCGCGCCGCCCGTGAGATCGAGGGTCTTGACGCGGGACGCTTTCAGGAACGCGATCACGTCCGAGATGATCTCGCGGCTCATCATCTCGGTGCGGGTGGGCCCGGCGTTGACGTGGCAGTGTACGCAGGTCTGGTTGCACTTGTAGCCGAGGTTGACCTGCAAGGTTTCCAGTTGCTTGCGGCGGATCGCTGGGAACTCACTGGTTTCGAGCCGGGGCAGGGTAGCGTGCATTGCTTGTTCTCGAGGCGATCCGGTTTCCGTACTGGCGGCTATTGTAGGCCGATCACGTGGTCGAATGGCACTGGGCCGGCGCCGCAGCCAGTTGAGGATATACGATGTCGCCATTGCGCCGGATGTCCGTTTTCGATGATCATGAGATAGCCGACGAAAGAGAAAGGGAGTGTATGGCTCGATTGACCGATTTTGCCGAATGGGAGCAGAAGCACCACCTGGACAAGATCCGGGAATTGCCCGATTTCGGCCCGACGCCGTT
>CAZCGD010000495.1:0-5557 GCA_964498105.1 uncultured Streptomycetaceae bacterium | reverse complement strand
GCTCGCGGCGCTCGTCATGCTCGCGGGCGGGCTCATGCTCGCCTACGACCCGAAGGCAACGCTCGCGTTCTCGCCGCAGTCGTTGGCGGTCGTCGGCGCCTGCCTGGCGTGGGCGCTCGACAACAACCTGACCCGAAAAATCGCCGCCGCCGATCCCGTCCTCATCGCCATGACCAAGGGGCTCGTCGCGGGAAGCTGTAACCTCGCGCTCGGGCTCGCGTTGGGCGGATTATTTCCCGCGGCGGCAACAGCCATCGGCGCGGTTGCGCTGGGTTACGTCGCATACGGCGTGAGCCTGGTGCTGTTCATCTACGCGTTGCGGCACCTCGGAGCCGCGCGGACCGGGGCACATTTCAGCACGGCGCCGTTCATCGGAGCGGCAATCGCCGTGCCGCTGCTTGGCGAGCCTCTCACACTGGGCCTGATCGCCGCCACCGGTTTGATGGCGGTCGCGACCTGGCTGGTGCTGACGGAGTCGCATGGGCATGAGCACGAGCACCGGCGCCTGGCCCACACTCACGGCCATGTCCACGACGAACATCACCAGCACGCGCACCACGGCGACGAGGGACCCGAACCCCACGCCCACGAGCACGTGCACGAGCCGACGCGGCATACGCATCCGCACGTGCCCGACCTGCATCACCGCCACGAACATTAAACCTGGAAAAAGCGAACCGCAGAGACACGGAGACTCGGAGAGCACAAACCAAGAGACTTACAGGACTCCTACGGTTCTCCAATAAAGTGAACCGTCGTTTCATCGCTTTTCCTTGTGTTACCTCTGCGCCTCCGCGCCTCCGCGGTTCAATTACGTCCGGCGCGAGTCGGCCGACAACCCCTGCAACGCGCGCTTCAATGCCGCGCGTTCCGAGGCTGGCGCAAACTGCGCGCGTCTGCGCACCAACGCACCTCGCAGTTTCTTGTAGAAGGACGCATCCGTCCGGCAGCGCTCGATCAGCCGCGCCAGCGCCTTGTCATCATGTAACGGGAAATAACCCGGATAGCCGCGGCCCAGCATGCCGACGTTCCCCGGCACGCGCGACGCCAGCACCGGCACGCCGATGCGCGCCGCCTCGCAGATCACGTTCGCGCCGCCTTCCATGACCGAGCTGACCACCAGCACGTGACTGGAAGCGAGCCAGCGCATCGCTGTTCCATGCGCCACGCTGCCAAGCCATTGGTAGCGGCGTTCCAGTTTTACCCACGCCCGGGCCCGCGTCCGCATTTCCGAATTCAGCGCTGCGCCGATCTGCAGCACCTCGACCGGGGCGTCCCGCACGATACGGCGCAACGCCATGACCGCGCGAAACGGGTCCTTCTCGCTCCGCAGGTGGCCGATGACGGCAACGCGGAACCGCGACCTGTCCGGCGCATGGCGCAGCGTCACGGCCGATGACTGATAGACGATGCGGGTCTTGCGCCTGAGGAATGCGCTCAGCTCCCGCAGGCCCTCCTCCTGCAGCACGATCAGCCGCGACGCCAATCCGAGCGACTGCCTGGCCTCGGCGTCGGTCCTGATATCGCGGTAGAGGTCGGTTCCGGTCAGCGCGACGACCAGGGGCGCGCCGGGACGCTCGCCCGAGTACCGCCGTATGGAGGCAAAGCTCTTGCGCGCATGCAGCGCGAGCAGCAGGTCGTCACTGCCGCCCCGCCATTCCTTCACGACTCGCACGTGGTGTCCCAGCTCGCGCAGGAAGCCCGCCCAGCGCGCGGCCGTGTGCTGGTTCCCGCTGCGTGGGACCGCCGAGGACGGGACTGCAATAGCGATTTTCATATGTCCGCCATTATTCTATAGACTCACGGATGATGAATCCCGCTTCTCTCGCCAGCGAGCTGCGCGCCAGCCGCGACCATCTTACGCGAATCACCGCCGATCTCGATGGGGACCGGCTGCTGGGGCCGAAGCTCGCGATCGTCAACCCGCCGTTGTGGGAGCTGGGCCACGTCGCCTGGTTCCAGGAATACTGGTGCCTGCGGCGCACGACGCACAACAAGTTCGCCGACCCCATCATTCCGGGCGCGGACGCCCTCTACGATTCCGCCAAAGTGGCGCACGACACGCGCTGGGACCTGCCGCTGCCCGACTTGAAGGCGACGCGTTCGTATCACGCCGAAGTCCTGGAGCGCGTGATGCGGCGCCTGGAACGCGAGCCGGAAAACTCCGAACTGCACTACTTTGTCCAGCTCGCGGTTTTTCATGAAGACATGCACACCGAGGCGTTTCACTACACGCGCCAGACTTTGGGTTACGGCGATCCTCTGAACGGTAACGAAACCGCCGCCGTTCCTGGTGCACGAATTGCCGGAGACGTGGAGCTTCCCGGTGGAACATTTTTGCTCGGGGCGTCCCCCGGCAGGGATTTCGTTTTTGATAACGAGAAGTGGGCGCACGACGTCCAGCTCCGCCCCTTCCGCATCTCGCGCACGCCGGTCACCAATGCGGAGTATGCCGTTTTCGTGGATGCGGGCGGCTACTCGCGCCGCGAATGGTGGAGCGAGGACGGCTGGGCGTGGAAATCGCGCGAGAACCTGGGGGCGCCGAAATACTGGGTCAAGCGTGACGGCGCGTGGGCGCAACGCCGGTTCGACCGCGTCGCAGCACTGCGGCCAGATGAGCCCGTCGTCCACATCAACTGGCACGAGGCGCAGGCTTATTGCCGCTACGCAAAGCGGCGCCTGCCGTCGGAAGCGGAATGGGAATACGCCGCTTCGCTGGATGCCGGCGCCCATCAGAAACGCCACTATCCCTGGGGCGCGCAGACGCCCAGCGCCGATCACGCGAATCTGGAAGGCGCCGGCATAACAGGAGTCGAAAATTTCCCCGCGGGAGATGCCGCCTCGGGATGCCGGCAGATGGTTGGCAACGTCTGGGAATGGACGGCGAGCACTTTCAACCCCTACCCAGGTTTCGTCGTCGACCCGTACCAGGAATACTCCGAGCCGTGGTTCGGCACCCACAAGGTGCTGCGCGGCGGCAGCTTCGCCACCCCCCGCCGCCTGATCCGCAACACCTGGCGGAACTTCTATACGCCCGACCGCTCTGACGTGTTCGCAGGCTTTCGCACTTGCGCCAGGAGCCTCTGACAAAATGAGCGGACGCCGGAAATTTCTTCTATCGGTGGCGGGTATGGCAGGCGTAGCAGGCCTCGCCACCGGATTCCTGCGAGCGCACCGGCCGCGGCCACTGGGTCCCACCGTGGTCGCCGAGCCGCCGCTGCCCCCCGATCCCGCTTTTCCCAACCCGCTGCGGCTACCCGGGACCGACGGGCCGTTCGGCGTGGCGGACGCGGCGGGCGCGCTGACCATCGTCGCCAAGGGGATCGAGCATCCCCTGCTTCCCGGCAAGACAGCGCGCCTGCTCGCCTACGAGTTGGAATTCCAGGGCCGGACGCTCCTCAACCCGCTGCTGCGGGTAAAGAGCGGCGCGTCGCTCCGCATCAAGTTCTGGAACGGGCTCAACGAGACCAGCATCATCCACTGGCACGGGCTCAAGGTGGACAGCAACAACGACGGCCACCCGCATTACGCCGTTCCGGGCGGCGCAACCTACGACTACCGGTTCACCGTCGCCAACCGTGCCGGTACCTATTGGTACCATCCGCATCCCCATTACCTGACCGGCAAGCAGGTGTATCACGGCCTGGCGGGATTTTTCATCGTCGAGGACGACGAGGAGCTGGCGCTGCAGAAGGCGCTCGACCTGCGGCTGGGCGAGACCGACATTCCGCTCGTGCTCCAGGACCGCCGGTTCGACGAGCGCGGCGAACTCGTCTACGCGCCCACCGCGGACGAGCGCTTTCACGGCCATTACGGCAGCGAGGTGCTGGCCAACTGGACGCCGCGCCCTTACTTCGATGCCGCATCCCGGATTTACCGCTTCCGCATCCTGAACGGTTCGAACGCGCGCATCTACCGGCCCGCGTTCCGTCACGACACGCAACTGGTCGACTACCACGTCATCGGCACCGACGGCGGGTTGCTCGACCGGCCGCGGGTGGTCAAGGAAGCGTTTCTTGCGCCCGGCGAGAGAATGGACGTGCTGCTCGATCTGCGCGGCGCCACCCGCGGCGAATCAATAACGCTGGTGAGCCTGCCCTTCGACGCGATGCACATGGAGATGGCGGGAAGTCATGCCGCGCACGCCCAACACGGCGCGCATGGCCAGAGCGACGACCGGCCCGATGGCGCCGAACTCGAGCTGTTGCGGATTCGCGTGCAGAGAAAGTCAGCCTACGACCGGACCATTCCCGAGACCCTGTCGCGCATCGAACCGGCGCCGGAAAGCCCGTTCAGCCCGCGCCTCATCCTGCTCGATCAGTCGAAAATGGCGTGGCGCATCAACCGGGCGTCGTACGACATGACCTCGACGCCGATCGTCGTGCGGCGCGATACTGTGGAAACATGGGACATCCGTAATTCTCAGCCCAGCATGCCGCATCCCATGCACATCCATGGCTTCCAGTTCCGCGTGCTGTCGCGGTCAGACAGCCCGGAACAGCAGCGCCGCCTGGCGGTCACGGACAGCGGGCTCGCCGCCACCGATCTCGGCTGGAAGGACACGGTGCTGGCGTGGCCAGGAGAAACGGTGCGCATCGTCACGGATTTTTCCCACCCCTTCCTCGGCGACCAGGTGTACATGGTTCACTGCCACAACCTCGAGCACGAGGACGGCGGGATGATGCTTAACCTTAAAGTAACTGCGTGAATGGTGAAACGTGAATAGTGAATCGAAAGAGCCCTTGGACACCGCTGGAAGCCGGCTTTCTTCGATCGTAGCGGTGCTGGTGCTGTCGGCGTGCGCCGGACTGTTGTCGCTCACCGCGGTCGCGCAAACGCCACCATCCCATCAACACAGTTTTGGCGATGCGGACAAGTGGGCGAAGGTGTTCGACGACCCGGAACGCGACGCGTGGCAGAAGCCCCACGAAGTGATCCGGGCGCTGGCGCTGAAACCAGACGCGGTCGTGGCGGACATTGGCTCGGGCACCGGGTATTTCTCGGTGCGGTTCGCGCACATGCTGCCGCAAGGGCGTGTTTACGGCGTGGACACCGAGTCCAGCATGGTGAAGCACCTCGCCGACCGTGCAAAACGTGAGGGACTGAAAAACGTGACCGCGGTGGCGGGACAGCCGGGAGACCCGCGCCTCCCCGAAAAAGCGGACCTGATCATCCTGGTCGACGTCTATCACCACGTCGAAGACCGCGAGCGCTACTTCCGCCAGTTGCAGAATTCACTGAAAGCAGGCGGCCGCGTTGCCATCATCGATTTCCGTATGGATTCCCCCGTAGGCCCGCCGCAGCGCGCGCGCATCGAACCGGACCGCGTGAAGGCCGAGATGAAGCGTGCCGGCTATGCGCTCGCGCAGGAGCACGCGTTCCTGCCGAACCAGTATTTCCTCGTATTCCGGCCGGCCGGGTCTTGACCTCTATCCTTTTGAACGCCCGCCCGTTTCCGCTGTCTGCTACGCATGGATAAATTGCTGTATGGTCCGGTTATCGGATAAACTTCGCCGCGTATGACGACTTGGTGCAGAAAATTTGTGTTGCTCTTCGC
>CAZCGD010000494.1:0-4631 GCA_964498105.1 uncultured Streptomycetaceae bacterium | reverse complement strand
TCGGGTTGTGGCCAGGACGGGATGGATGCGAGGCGCACGGCGCAGGCCCTATGTCGATAGGGTCAAGCCGGGCAACAAAGCAGACACCCGTCCTGGCCACAACGCATCACGCGCCTATTATTGAGATAGGTTCTACACCTTGCTTGCCTGACGACCGAACGCCATTCAGGATGACTGCAACCCCTCATAACCTGACTTTCAATTTAGGAGTTTGTCCGACTTAAGTCCGACAAACTCCTGGTCCGCACAGGCTGCTAGAATACGCAAATAATCAGCGCTCTAACTCAATGCGGAGATCACGGTGGAATTTAGCATAAAAAGCGGTGCGCCGCGGACCGGCGGCAACGGTTGTCTGGTGGTGGGTGTATTCGAGCCGAGCAAGCTGTCCGCCGCCGCCGCGGGTCTCGATCGCGCGGCGCAGGGCCACCTGGCCAGGGTGGTGCGCCGGGGCGACATGCAGGGCAAGCCCGGCACGACCCTGCTGCTGCAGGACGTGCCCGGCGCCGCGGCGCGGGTGCTGCTGGTGGGGCTTGGGCGCGAAGCCGATTTCCAGGACAAACAGTACCGCGAAGCCGTTGCTGGCGCGGTCCGGGCGCTCAACGCCACCGGCGCGGACGAAGCCTCACTGCACTTGACCGAGCTCGCAGTGGGCAAGCGTGACGCGGCGTGGAAAGTGGCGCACGCAGTCACCGTCGCCCGCGAATCCGCCTACCGTTTCACCCGGATGAAGAGCAAAAGCGAGGACCACGGCCCGGCCCTGCACCGCCTGGCATTGCACGTCGATCGCGCCGCGCTGAAGCGCGCCGCCGCCGGGCTCGAGCAGGGGCTCGCCGTGGCGCACGGCATGTGCCTCGCCAAGGATCTCGGCAACCTCCCGCCCAACGTCTGCACGCCCTCCTTTCTCGCCGAGCAGGCGCGCGAGCTGGCGCGGCGCTACCGCATGAAGATCACGGTGCTGGAGCGCGCCGACATGCAGCGGCTCGGCATGCACACGCTGCTGTCCGTGGCTCAAGGCAGCGCCCAGCCGCCCAAGTTCATCGTCCTCGAACATCGCGGCGGTCCGAAAAAGATGAAGCCGGTGGCGCTCGTCGGCAAGGGCATCACGTTCGACACTGGCGGCATCTCGCTCAAGCCTGCTGCGGAAATGGACGAGATGAAATTCGACATGTGTGGCGCGGCCAGCGTTCTCGGCACCCTCAAGGCGGTGGGCGAGATGAAACTGCCGCTCAACGTGGTGGGCGTCGTGCCAACTACCGAGAACATGCCCGGCAGCCGCGCCACGCGGCCGGGCGACATTGTGAAGAGCCTGTCCGGGCAGACCGTCGAAATCCTCAACACCGACGCCGAAGGCCGCCTGATACTGTGCGATGCCCTCACCTATGTCGAGCGCTTCGAGCCCGCCGCGGTGATCGACATCGCCACGCTTACCGGCGCTTGCGTGATCGCGCTTGGCCACGTCGCGAGCGGACTCTTCGCCAACGACGACGCCCTCGCGCGCGAGGTCGGCAACGCCGGCGAAACCTCCTGCGATCGCGTCTGGCACATGCCACTGTGGGCGGACTACCAGGAACAGCTGAAGAGCAATTTCGCCGACTTCGCGAATATCGGCGGCCGTCCCGCGGGAGCGGTGACGGCGGCGTGTTTCCTTGCGCGCTTCGCCGGCAAGTTCAAATGGGCGCACCTCGACATCGCGGGCACCGCCTGGAAAAGCGGCAAGGAAAAGGGCGCCACCGGCCGCCCCGTGCCGCTGCTGACCCAGTTCCTCATCAACCGCGCCAGGAAAAAATAAAAGCGGGGCCGCCAAGGACGCCAAGGACGCCAAGGGGAAACAAGACCAGAATGATCTCCATTTCTCTGACCGGGTTCCTTTGCGTCCTTGGCGTACTTTGCGGCAAAGCTTTAGTCTTCTGACATGACGCAGATTGACTTCTACACCCACGCCGACGACAAGCTGAAGACCGCCTGCACGCTTGCCGGCAAAGCGTTCGCGCGCGGACTCAAGGTCACCGTCTTCTGCCCCGATTCCGAGCTGGCGCAGCGCTTCGACCGCCTGCTGTGGATTGCGCCGGCCACCGGCTTCGTGCCGCATTGCGCGCCAGACGACCCGCTGGCACGGGAGACGCCGGTGATCATCGACTGCCGCGGCGACCCTTTGCTGCACGACGAGGTGCTCGTCAATCTGCGCCCGGAGTGGCCGCCGTTCTTCAGCCGCTTCCAGCGGCTGCTCGAGATCGTAAGCCGCGATGACGGGGACCGCGCCGCGGCGCGCGAGCGCTTCCGTTTTTATCGCGACCGGGGCTATGAAATCCGCACCCACGACCTCAGCAAGGGCAGCGCTTAGCGCTGAATGTTGAGTTTTGAGTTTTGAATTTTGAATTTTGAATTTTGAGTGTTCAGTGGACGAGCACGGCGGGCACCAGGCAACTCAACATTCAACATTCAACACTCAACATTCCGAAGGCAGATGGCGGAGCAATCGAATCTGAGGGATAAAGGCGACGGGTTGTTGCAGCGCGCCGACGCGTTGCTCACGCGGCACCGCGCGCAAGCCGATGGCACGGCGGCGGCGCCCGGGATTCCAACCCTCACCGACGCGCTGCCGCCGCAGGATGCGGGCGCCGGCATCCCGACGTTGACCGATGTGATAGCCCCGGAGCGGCTGCCCGCCACCCTCGCGGGCGCGGCGCGCGGCGAGGTCATCTCGCGCGTGCAGTCGCAGAACCTGGAGCACGGCGTCTACCACAAGCTGAAGCGCGACCTCGACCAGCAGATCGCGAAGGTGATGCAGGACCGCTTCATGCCGGACATCGGCGCCGCGCTCGATGCGGCGCTCGCCCGGATCAGCCTCGAGCTGAAGTCCGACGTCGACGGCATGGTGCGCGCCTCGGTCGAGGAATCGCTGCGCACCCAGATCAAGAACCTGCGCGTCGCGGTGGAAGCCCGGGCCGCGATGCGGGAGGCCAGCACGGCCTCCGGTATAATGCCCCCTTTTTCCGATCCGTTGTCTTCAACCATGTCGCTCGCCAAGAGTTTCGAGCCGGCGGCGATCGAGGCCCGGTGGTATTCCACGTGGGAAGAAAGCGGCCACTTCAAGGCCAGCCTCGACGAGTCCAACCCCGATCGCTACTCAATCCTGCTGCCGCCGCCTAACGTAACGGGCACGCTGCACATGGGACACGCGTTCCAGCACACGCTGATGGACGCATTGACGCGCTACCACCGCATGCGTGGCTTCAACACGCTGTGGCAGCCGGGTACCGACCACGCCGGCATCGCGACGCAGATCGTGGTGGAGCGCCAGCTCGAGGCGGAGGGCCGGTCGCGGCAAGCGCTGGGCCGCGAAGCCTTCGTCGAGCGCGTCTGGCAGTGGAAGGAAGAATCCGGTTCGACCATCACGCGCCAGATGCGCCGCCTCGGGGCTTCCTGCGACTGGACGCGCGAGCGCTTCACCATGGACGAAGGCTTGTCGAGCGTGGTGACGGAAGTGTTCGTGCGCCTGCACGAGCAGGGGCTCGTCTACCGCGGCAAGCGGCTGGTCAACTGGGACCCGGTGCTGAAGAGCGCGGTTTCCGACCTCGAGGTCGAATCCGAAGAGGAAAACGGGCAGCTGTGGCACATCCGCTACCCGCTCGCGTCCGGCAAGGCGTTCCTCATCGTCGCGACCACGCGGCCGGAAACGCTGCTGGGCGACGTCGCCCTCGCCGTGCACCCGGACGATACCCGCTACCAGCGCTTCGTTGGCGAGCAGGTCCTCTTGCCGCTCACCGGCCGCAGGATACCGGTAATCGCCGATGCCTACGTAGACCCGCAGTTCGGCACGGGCTGCGTGAAGATCACGCCGGCGCACGACTTCAACGACTACCAGGTAGGGCTGCGGCACAAGTTGACGCCGATCAGCATCCTGACCCTGGACGCCCACATCAACGACAACGCCCCCGGAGCCTACCGCGGGCTGGACCGCTACGCCGCGCGCGATAAGGTGCTCGCCGACCTCAAGGACCAGGGCCTGATCGAAGCGGTCAAGCCGCACAAACTGATGGTGCCGCGCTGCGCGCGCACCGGCGCCGCGGTGGAGCCGATGTTGACCGACCAGTGGTTCGTGAAGATGGAAACGCTGGCGCGAGCGGGGCTCAACGCGGTGGCGCGCGGCGAGGTCCGCTTCGTCCCGGAGAACTGGACCACGACCTACAATCAGTGGCTCAACCACATCCAGGACTGGTGCATCTCGCGGCAACTGTGGTGGGGCCACCGCATTCCGGCGTGGTACGACAACGAGGGCAACGTTTACGTCGGGCGCAACAAGCAGGAAGCGCAGGTCAAGCACCGCCAGGCGATGCTCGGGCGCGTGCGGGCGGGCGGCAAGGTGACCCCCTCGGAGCTGACCCAGGACCACGACGTGCTCGACACCTGGTTCTCGTCCGCGCTGTGGCCCTTTTCCACCCTCGGCTGGCCTCACGACAACCCGGCGCTGCGCCAGTACCTGCCGTCAACGGTGCTGGTGACCGGGTTCGACATCATCTTCTTCTGGGTCGCCCGCATGGTGATGATGACGCTGCCGTTCACCGCGAAAGTCCCGTTCCGCGAGGTCTACATTACCGGGCTCGTACGCGATGCTGAAGGGCAGAAAATGT
>CAZCGD010000493.1:0-13743 GCA_964498105.1 uncultured Streptomycetaceae bacterium | reverse complement strand
GAACCTTGAACCTTGAACCTTGAACCTTGAACCTTGAACCTTGAACCTTGAACCTTGAACCTTGAACCTTGAACCTTGAACCTTGAACCTTGAACCTTGAACCTGGAACCTGGAACCTGGAACCTGGAACCTGGAACCTCGTCAGGCGACGCCGAGCAGCTCCACCTCGAACACCAGCGTGGCGTTGGGCGGGATGGCGCCGCCGGCGCCGCGGGCGCCGTAGCCGAGCGCGGGCGGAATGGTGAGCTTCCGCTTGCCGCCAACCTTCATGCCCTGCACGCCTTCGTCCCAGCCCTTGATGACGCGGCCTCCGCCCAGCGGAAAGACGAACGGGTCGTTGCGGTCCTTGCTCGAATCGAACTGGGTGCCGTTGGTGAGCCAGCCGGTATAGTGCACGGTAACTTTCTGGCCGACGGTAGCGACGGCGCCTTCTCCGACGGTGACATCCTCGATGATCAGGCCGCTGGGCGTAGTGGGCATGCGTTTCCTCTAAGAGTGTTGAGTGTTGAGTGTTGAATGATGAGTAGCGTATCGGATTCTAAACCGTTTGCTCGTGCTACACTCGCCGCACCCCGTAGATCGCGATGGAGTGACTAAGTGACGGAAAAGCGTCCGTTCAACGAAGCGGAGGCGCGGCAGGCCTTCGACAATGCGCTCAAGACCTACGAGCAGGATTTCGGGAAGTTCTTCCTCGCGCGCCTGTTCGGCTGTGAATTCGAGTACGTGAAGGACGCGTGCAGGGTGTCCTTCGATCTCAAGGATTTCATGCGCAATCCCCAGGGCGGGCTGCACGGCGGCGTCACCGCTTTCGTGCTCGATATTTCAATGGGCCATCTGCTGCGCCACGCGAGCGGCCCAGGCACGACGCTGGAAATGAAGGTGCAGTACCTGAAAGCGGCAAAAGCGGGCCGCCTGACCGCGACCGGCCGCTTCTTGCGGCAGGGACGCAGCATTTCCTACCTGCGCTCGGAGTTGACGGACCAGGACGGCGACCTGATCGCGTTCGCGACCTCAACCTGGAAGTCGCTGGCGGCAAAGTAACATCTACTCAAAAACCGTTTCAACCACGGAAACACACGGAAACACACGGAAATTCTTAAATCGTCATAGGGACGTTAATCAGTTGGAGTTCTTGTCCGTGTGATTCCGTGTGGTTCCGTGGCTAGTATTTAAACTCGTTCTACCAGGGGAGAAGACAGCATGGCGAAGGCATACTGGATTGCGTTTTACCGTTCGATCAGGAACCCGGACGCGCTGGCGGCGTACGCCAAGCTGGCCGGGCCGGCCATCCAGGGCGCGGGCGGGCGCTTTATCGCGCGCGGCGGGACGGCCAAGACTTACGAGGCCGGGCTCAATCAGCGGGTGGTGGTGATCGAGTTCGAGAGCGTTGCCAAGGCGACCGCGGCGCACGATAGCGCCGGCTACCAGGACGCGCTGAAACTGCTTGGCGACGGCGCGGAGCGGGACATCCGGATCGTCGAGGGGATCTGACGTATAACCCTAGAAAATATGAACCGCGGAGGCGCAGAGACGCCGAGAACATAAAATTCAATGACTTACAAAGTTTCTACGATTCTCTAATTTCGTGAACCGTCGGTTCATCAGCTTTTCTTGTGTTACCTCCGCGTCTCTGCGCCTCTGCGGTTAGAAACCGCCGTTTTTGGGATAACGCGTCATGAAGCTCGGATTTTTCACCATGCCGCTGCACCCTCCGGGGCGCGACTACACGCAGACGCTCAAGGAGGATCGCGAAGCGGTGCTGCTGGCGGACCGGCTGGGCTATTGCGAGGCCTTCATCGGCGAGCACGTGACCGACGTGTGCGAGTCCATCCCGTCGTGCCTGACTTTCATCGCCAGCGTCGCGCGCGACACGAAGCAAATCAGGCTCGGCAGCGGCACGGTCAACCTGCCGAACGGGCATCCGGCGCAGATCGCCGCCGACGTCTCGATGGTGGACCACATGCTCGAAGGCCGCTTCCTGTTCGGCATCGGGCCCGGCGGGCTGCGCTCCGACCAGGAGGCCTTCGGCAATCTCGAGCTCGACCGCAACGCGATGTTCCTCGAGTCCATCAACCACATTCTCGCCCTGTGGGCGGGGGACGCGCCCTACAACCTGAAGGGGCAGTTCTGGAACATCAGCACCGAGAAAACCCTGATCCGCGAAGCGGGGCAGGGCGTGATGGTGAAGCCGTACCAGAAACCGCACCCGCCGATCGTGGTGTCCGTCGTCGTCCCGCATTCGAAGGGTGTGCAGGCAGCAGCGGCGCGCGGCTGGACGCCGATCACGGCCAATTTTCTCCAGCCGGTTTGGGCGGCGACCCATTGGCCGATGTACGTGAAAGGCTGCGAGCAGGGTGGCCATAAGGCGGATACGGCCGACTGGCGGGTATGCAAGAGCATCTTCGTCGCGGATGACGATGCCACGGCGCGGCGCTATGCCCACGAGCGGGACGGCGCCTACGGCTTCTATTACTGGAACCTGCTGACGAAACGCCGGAGCCGCGGTCAGGCCGACATCTACAAGCACGATCTGAATATGCCGGACGCCGCGGTGACGGTGGAGTACCTTCTCGACCGATTGGTGATCTGCGGCGGCGTCAACAGCGTGGTGGACCAGATACTCGCCTTCCGCGAAACGATAGGCGATTTCGGCACGCTGCTCTACGCAGGGCACGACTGGGTTGACACCCGGCTCGCGCGCCGCTCCATGGAACTGATGGCGGAGAAAGTAATGCCCGCCGTCAATGCGGCGCTTGCGCCGAATTGAGGCGTGACATGGTGGGGCGTGACATGGTGGGGCGTGACATGGAAATGCATGACGTGGTACGGCGTGACATGGTGATGCGAGCAGGCTCTTAGCGACGCTGCAACACGTCACGATTTACCACGTCACGCTTTATCACGTCACGAATCATCATGTCACGCTTCATCAAAACTGCAGGCTGGCCTGCACGCCGGCAATGTAGTTGCGGGTGGGCGCCGGCTCGTAGAACCGGTTGTTGGCTTCGGAGACGATGACGGAGCCGATGTATTGCTTGTCGCCGACGTTGTCCACGCGCACGAATTCCGCGATCCGCCACTTGCGCCCGCGCTGCTCGAAGCCCGCGCGCAGGTTCCAGATGGTATAGGCCGCCGCCGCTTCAGTGTTGGGGTCGTTGACGTAGATCTTGCCGCTATGGCGGATTTCCACCCCGGCGTGGAACCCCACCGGCGCGTAGCGCCAGACCAGTTCGCCGAACAGGCTCTGCTCCGGCACGCCGGGCAGGCGGTTGCCGGAGTTGACGGTCACCGGTATCGACGGCGTGCTGTACACGGTGGTAAACGACTCGGTGAATCGGGCATCGAGCCAGGTATAGGCAAGCGCGGCCTCGAAGCCGCGCGGGAAGCGGCCTTCCCATGCCAGTTCGGCCCCGTCGCGCCGGGTCCTGGAGGCATTCTTGAACGTAGAGCGGCCGCCGAAATTGGTATTCACCACGATCTCGTCGGTCACGTCGATATGGAACAGGGCGAGGTTCAACCGCATCGCATCGCCTAGCCTTGACTTGACCCCGATTTCGTAATGAGTGCTCTGCGCCGGACGCAGGTTGAAATTGAGACCGCTGCCGCCGCCCGGCTGGTAGGCAAGTTCGGCGAAGGTCGGCGTCTCGAAACCCGTGCCGATGTTGCCGTAGAGACTGACCCCGGGGTTGAGCCGGTAGGCGAGGCCGGTGGCGTACGTGGTGCGCGAGTAGCGGACCGAGCCGCTGTCGTCGGGATTGCCGGCGGTGATGAAGTCGTCCTGGGATTCGAATACGACGCGGCTGTAACGCATGCCGGCGATGAGATTCCAGCGCGGCGCGAACTGCCATTCGGCCTGAGCGTAGGCACCGGTGCTGTAAACGGTGTCGTCCTCGTCGCGCTTCAACGCGCCGGAGACCCCGAAGTTGTTGATGAAGCCCTGCCTCCGTTCCGACTGGCGGTCGTAGTCGAGGCCGACGCTCGCCGTCAACGGCGCGCCAGCCAGAGCGGTCGCGCGGGTCCAGCGCAACCCGACACCGCCGTAGCCGCGGTCGAGGTCCACCACGCCGCCCGAACTCGTCGGCGCGGCCTGGGTTGCCAGCGGGATCCCGAGGTACTGCGTGACCTGGCGGTCGCCGCCATAGACGCGCGCTTCGAGCCGGTCGGACCGCGTCACATCGAGCCCGTAGGTGAGCCCCAATTGCGCCTGGGAAATGCTCTTGCGGGTGTCGAAGGCGATGGCGTTGGCGCCGGCCTGCCGCGGGTCCTGCGCCACCTGGGCGGCCGTCAATCCGAGCGGGTCCTGGGTATCCGGCTGGTCGAGGGCGTTGGCCACCAGCGTGAACACGCCGTGGTCGCCGGCGTTGATCTTCGCCTTGGCGTTCAACTGGTCGCGCCGCGCCCAGCTGTGATCGCGGTAGCCGTCGGTCTGGAAACGGGAGATATCGCCGATGGTGTTCACGCGGCCGCTGGTGCCGCCAAACAGCGTGTTGACCTTCCAGGTATCGTAGCTGCCGGCGTAGAAGCCGCCCGACAGCGTCGGCTCGGGCGGGCCGTCCGCGGTGAACACCTGGATCACGCCGGCGGCGGCATTGCCGTAGAGGCTGGAGAACGGACCGCGCATCACCTCGATGCGGTCGGCGGAATCGAGATTGAAGGTGGCGGCCTGGCCCTGGCCGTCGGGCATGGTGGCCGGGATGCCGTCGGCGATCAGGCGCACCCCGCGCACGCCGAAGGTCGAGCGCGCGCCGAAGCCGCGCGATGAAATCTGCAGATCCTGCGCGTAGTTCTGCCGGTTCAGGACATTGATCCCGGGCACGCGGTTGAGCGCTTCCGACAGGTTGACCTGGGGCTTGTCCTCCTGGATGACGCGGCGATCGACGCGGTCGATCGAGACTGGCAGGTCGAAGCTGTCTTCCTCCACACGGGTGGCGGTGACCACGACTTCCTGGAGAAACTGGGGCTTGCCGGCCGGAGCCGCCTGCTGCGCGCCGGCGGGAAAAGAGACCAGCGTTACCGGCAGTAACGTAAAGGCCGCCGACCTGAGTTTGAGCACGATTTCCCTTCCATGAATTAATGTTTTATGCGGCCGCCAGGAGGCCGCGTAAAACATACTGCATGATACCGCCGTGCTTGAGGTATTCGATCTCGATTTCGGTATCGACTCGGAGGATAGCAGGTACTTTCAGAGTCCTGCCATCCTTACGATGGGCGATCAATGCCACCTCCTGGTTAGGGTGGATGCTGTCGTCCAGGCCCACGATGTCGTAGATCTCGGTGCCATCGAGGCCCAGCGATGCCACGGAATCCAACCCCTTGAATTGGCACGGCAGGATGCCCATGCCCACCAGGTTGGAGCGGTGGATGCGCTCGAAGCCGCGCGCGACCACGGCCTTGACCCCCATCAGATACGGTCCGCGTGCAGCCCAGTCGCGGGAAGAGCCGGTGCCGTATTCCTCGCCCGCCAGGATCACCTGCGGCACGCCTTCCTTCCGGTAGCGCTCCGCGGCTTCATAGATGCTCATCGTGTCGCCACCTGGCTGATGCGCCGTGTAGCCGCCTTCCTTGCCGGCGGCCATCCGGTTCCTGATGCGCGGGTGGGCGAAGGTGCCGCGCACCATGACCTCGTGGTTGCAGCGGCGGGCGCCGAAGCTGGTCAGGTCCGCGATCTTGACGCCCCTGCTCTGCAGCCAGCGGCCGGCCGTGGAGCCGGGCGTAATCGCCGCCACCGGGCTGATGTGCTCGGTGGTGACCGAATCGCCGAAGATGGCGAGCGCGCGGGCGCCGGTGATGTTGGCGACGGTGCCGGGTTGCAGGTCGAAGCCGGCGAAGTACGGCGGCTCGACGATGTAGGTGGAAGCGGGATCCCATTCGTAGAGCGCACCCGTGCGCTCGGGGACCGCGTCCCACAGGTCTTTCGCCACCATCAGATCGCCGTACTCGCGCCGGAAGTTTTCCGCATTTGCGGAAAACTTTAGTACCGAGGCCACCTCAGCGTCGGTAGGCCAGAGATCCTTCAGGTAGACCGGCTTGCCGTCGCTGCCCGTGCCGAGCGGCTCGCGCGTGACGTCGATGTTCACCGTGCCGGCGATGGCGAAGGCGACCACCAGCGGCGGGCTCATCAGGAAATTAGCCCTGATGTTGTTGTGTATGCGTGCTTCGAAGTTGCGGTTGCCCGACAGCACCGCGCAGCCGATGAGGTCGTGCTTCACCACGGCTTCCTCGATGGCGGGGTCGAGCGGACCCGAATTGCCCATGCAGGTAGTGCAACCGTAGGCGACGACGCCGTAGCCGAGCTGTTCAAGGTACGGCAACAGCCCCGCGTCGCGCAGGTACGCTGTCACCACCTTGGAGCCGGGGGCAAGCGAGGTTTTCACGCGCGGGTGGACCTTGAGGCCTTTTTCAACGGCCTTCTTCGCCAGCAGCCCGGCGCCGAGCAGCAGGTTGGGGTTGGAAGTGTTGGTGCAGGACGTAATGGCGGCGATCAGCACGTCGCCGTGGCCCGCATCCATGCCCGTCCGCGCCGTCGGATAGCGCGTGCGGATGTCGGCCGCAGCCTTGCCGTAGCCGGATTCCGCGGCGGGTTGCGAGAACAACTCAGCGAAGCGCGACTTGATGGCGCCGAGGTCGAGGCGCTGCTGCGGCAGCCGCGGGCCGGAGACGCTCGGCGCCACCATGGATAGATCCAGCCCGACCACCTGCGAGTAATCGATCGCACCCTCACGCGGGATGCCGAACAGGCCCTGGGCCTTGTAGTAGCTCTCGATCGCGTCCACCAGCGCCGCATCGCGGCCGGTGATACGGAAGTACTCGATGGTTTTTTCGTCTACCGGGAAGAAGCCAATGGTCGCGCCGTAGTCGGGCGCCATGTTGGCGACCGTCGCGCGGTCGGTGGGGGAGAGCGACGCGGTGCCCTCGCCGAAGAACTCGACGAACTTGCCGACGACCTTGGAGCGGCGCAGCAGCTCGGTGACGGTGAGCACGAGGTCGGTGGCGGTGACGCCCTCCCGCAGTCTGCCGGTCAGGTGCACGCCGACCACGTCCGGCGTGAGAAAGCAGATCGGCTCGCCCAGCATGCCGGCTTCGGCCTCGATGCCGCCGACGCCCCAGCCGAGCACGCCGATGCCGTTGACCATGGGGGTGTGCGAGTCGGAGCCGACGAGCGTATCGGGAAAGTAAACCCCGCTCTTCTCCCATACGCCGCGGGCCAGATATTCAAGGTTGACCTGGTGCACGATGCCGTTGCCCGGTGGCACGACGCGGATGCCGGCGAACGCCTGCTTCGCCCACTTGAGGAGCGTGATGCGCTCGCCGTTGCGCTGGTATTCGAGCTCCAGGTTGCGGCGCAGCGCATCCGGCGTGTTCGTCACGTCGATTTCGACCTGGTGATCCACCACGATGTCCACGTGCACTTTCGGCTCGATGCGGGTCGGGTTTCCCTTGAGCCGGTGCGCGGTGGCCCGCATGGCTGCGAAATCATTGAGGGTCAGGAAGCCGGTGAGGTCCTGCAACAGGATGCGTGCGAGCACGAACGGTATCTCCGCGGTGCGCGAGGCCGCCGGCTGCCAGGCGGTGAGCGCCTTGACGTGCGACTCGGTGATGCGCTTGCCATCGCAGTTACGCAGCAGTGACTCGAGCACGATGCGCAGGCTGACGGGCAGGCGCGAGACCTTGCCCAGCCCGGCCTCCTCGAGCGCGGCGAGCGCATAGTATTTCCCGGTCTTGCCGGAGGCGAGCTTGAATACCCTGAGCGCCTTGAACGGGTCGTGAGACATCAGCCGGAAGACTTCATCCGCGTGTATCTGCGTTTATCTGCGGTTTCGATCTAAATTACGAACAGGTCCACGAATTCGTTGACCGGCGTCGCCTCCAGGCGCTCCTGGCTGCGGGTGAGGTCGAGGATGGCCTGCTGCTGCTTGGGCGCAAACCGGCGGGCGAGATTGGTCCTGAACTTGGCTTCCAGCAGCGGCACGCCTTCCTTGCGGCGGCGGCGATGGCCGATGGGGTATTCGACGATCGCTTTGTCGGTTGCCGAGCCATCGTCGAAGAAGACCTGGACGGCGTTGGCGATGGAACGCCTGGCGGGATCGAGATAGTCACGGCTCCACGGCTTGTGCTCGACGCAGACCATCTTCGCGCGCAGGCGGTCCACGCGCGATTCGTGGGCGACTTCATCCTCATAATCGGCGGCAGTGAGATTGCCCTTGATGAGACCAATTGCGGTCATGTACTGGATGCAGTGGTCGCGGTCGGCCGGGTTGTGCAGCGGGCCTTTCTTGTCGATGATGCGGAGCGCCGATTCGTGCGTGGTGATCACCACCTTCTTGATGCGGTCGAGCCGGTCCCGCACCTGCGGGTGGAGCCGAACCGCGGCTTCCACCGCGGTCTGGGCGTGAAACTCGGCGGGGAAGGAGATCTTGAACAGCACGTTCTCCATCACGTACGACCCGAACGGCCGTTTGAACCTGAACGGCTTGCCCTTGAACAGCACATCGTAGAAGCCCCAGGTCTTCGCGGTAAGGGCGGAGGCATAGCCCATCTCGCCCTTCAGCGCCATCAGCGCGAGCCGCACCGCGCGGCTGGTCGCATCGCCCGCCGCCCACGACTTGCGCGAGCCGGTGTTGGGCGTATGGCGGTAGGTGCGCAGGCTCTGCCCGTCGATCCACGCGTTGGACAGTGCGTTGATGATTTCCTCGTGGGTGCCGCCCAGCATCTGCGTGACCACGGCGGTGGAGGCGACCTTGACCAGCACCACGTGATCGAGCCCGACGCGGTTGAAACTGTTCTCGAGGGCGATCACGCCCTGGATCTCGTGCGCCTTGATCATGCCCGTCAGCACGTCGCGCATCACGAGGGGTTTCCCGCCTCGGGCCAGGCGCGTGCGCGACAGCCAGTCGGCGGTGGCGAGGATGCCGCCGAGGTTGTCTGAAGGATGCCCCCACTCGGCGGCGAGCCAGGTGTCGTTGAAATCGAGCCAGCGGATCATGACGCCGATGTTGAACGCCGCCATCACCGGGTCGAGCTGATGCGGCGTGCCGGGCACCTTCGCGCCGTTGGGCACCGTGCTGCCGGGGACGATGGGCCCGAGCAGCTTGGTGCAGGCGGGATATTCCAGAGCCTCAAGGCCGCAGCCCAGCGTGTCCATCAGGCACAGCCGTGCCGTGTTGTAGGCTTCCTGGCTCTTGACGGTGTAGCCGGCTACGTAATCGGCGATGTCCGTCAGGACTTTGTCGGGATTGGAGCGGGTATTGCTGGTGGGCGTCGACATTCGTTTGCTCGATGTTGAAATTCTAGGCCCCATTTGAACCGTCAGCGTCTGCGCTCGGCCGAAACCAGACGCAGCGTCTCTTCGTAGATGCGATCCCGCGGCCCGATCGTCACGATCTCGATCACTTGGCGCGCGGGCGCCCGGTAAATGATGCGAAAGCGTGCCACTCTCAGGCTGCGCAGCCCCTGCAGATCGCCTTGCAGCGCTTTGCCGGCTTCGACGTCCTGCGCAAGACGATCCAGGGCCGCACGGACCTTGCGCTTGATGTCGGGGTGGAGGCCGCGCACAAGTTGCGCCACCGCAGCGGGAACCCTGAACCGGATTTGTGCCTTCGCCACGCCCGGCGGCCGATCAGGCCAGCAATTCCTCGAGCGTGTACAGACGAGCCTTGCGCGCCTTCAGCGCACGGAGCCCCGCGCGAATTTCCTTCATCAGCGCCGCATCTCCGCGAACCTCGATGGTTTCCTTCCAGCGCTCGAACTCTTCCGCGCTCACCAGCACCGCAGCCGGACGCCCGTTGCGCGTGATCACCACCTGCTCCTCGAGCGAGCGCACCTGCTCGACCAGGCCGCTCAACTGGCTCATGGCTTCCGAAACAGGAAGGGTCTTCATCGGCGTCGGCTCCAGTTAGTCTGAATTCAGACCAATCTAGCACAACCCCCCGGGCGGAGTCAAAACGCGCCACCTGGAAACGCCGTTACGCCGACCTGCCACTGATCTGTCACCCGGTTCCCGACATGGAGAAATGGGTCGTCACTTGCGTAGATCCATGGGGAGGAATTTGCGCGGCTCGGGGCCGGTGTAGATCGCGGTCGGGCGAATGATCTTGTTGTCGATGCGCTGCTCGATGACGTGCGCCGCCCAGCCGCTCGCGCGGGCGATGACGAAGATCGGGGTGAACATCGGCTTGGGAACGCCCATCCGGTGGTAGGAGACGGCGGAGAACCAGTCGAGGTTCGCGAACATCTTCTTCTCGCGCATCATCACTTCCTCGATGCGCTCGGCGATCTCGAACATCTCCATTTCGCCGGCGTCCTGCGACAGCCGCCGCGCGACGTCCTTGTTCACCTGGTTGCGGGGGTCGGCGATGGTATAGACGGGGTGGCCGAAGCCGATCACGACCTCCTTCGCCTGGATGCGCTTGACAATATCGCGTTCCGCCGCCCCGGGAGACTCGTAGCGGTTCATCACTTCGAAGCCGACCTCGTTGGCGCCGCCGTGCTTGGGCCCCTTCAGCGCGCCGATGGCGCCGGTGACCGCCGAGTAGAGATCGGAACCGGTGCCGGCGACGACGCGCGCGGCAAAGGTGGAGGCATTGAACTCGTGCTCGGCGTAGAGATTGAGCGAGGTGTGCATGGCCTTCACCCACGACGGCTGCGCCGGCTTGCCGTGCAGCAGCGTGAGGAAGTGGCCTCCGATCGAATCGTCGTCGGTCTCGACCTCGATGCGGCGCCGGTCGCGGCTGTAGTGGTGCCAGTAGAGCAGCATCGAGCCGAATGAGGCCATCAGGCGGTCGGCGATGTCGCGGGCGCCGGCAACGCCGTGGTCGTCCTTTTCCGGGAACACCGTGCCGAGCGACGAGCAGCCAGTGCGCAGCACGTCCATCGGATGCGCCGACGCCGGTATCTGCTCCAGCGTCGTTCTTACGGGGGCAGGAAGGCCGCGCAGCGACTTCAGTTTTTTCTTGTAGGCCGCGAGCTCTGTCCGGTTGGGCAACTTCTCGTGCACCAGCAGGTAGGCGATTTCCTCGAATTCGCATTGATCGGCGATGTCGAGGATGTCGTAGCCGCGGTAGTGGAGGTCGTTGCCGCTGCGGCCGACGGTGCACAGCGCGGTGCTGCCCGCCACCACCCCGGAGAGCGCGACCGATTTCTTGGGTTTGGGACCTTGTGATTCGCTCATAGCAGGTGCCTGATCGAGTCCCGCTCTTCGTGCAATTCCTTGAGCGTGGCCTGCAAGCCGGCGCGGCTGAAATCGCTGAGTGCCAGTCCTTTGACGATTTCAACCTTGCCGCTGCGGCAAACGCAGGGATAGCCGTACAGAACGCCTTCGGGAATGCCGTAACTGCCATCGGAAGGTATGCCCATGCTGACCCAGTCGCCATCGGGGGTGCCGAAGACCCAGTCGTGGACATGGTCGATCGCCGCATTCGCCGCGCTGGCCGCCGACGACAAGCCGCGGGCGTCGATGATGGCCGCGCCGCGCTTCTGGATGGTCGGGATGAAGCTCTTCTCGAGCCAGGCCTGGTCGTTGATCGTGGGCCATACCTTCCTGCCGTCGACCTCGGCTTCGAAGATGTCGGGGTACTGGGTCGCCGAGTGATTGCCCCACACGGTCATCTTGCGCACGCCCGCGACCGGCCGGCCCACTTTCTGCGCTACCTGCGACAGCGAGCGGTTGTGATCGAGCCGCATCATGGCGGTGAAATTGGCGGGCTTCAACTGCGGCGCGTTCTTCATGGCGATGAGGCAGTTGGTGTTGGCGGGGTTGCCCACCACCAGGACTTTCACGTCGCGGCTGGCCCCTTCGGAGAGAGCCTTGCCTTGCGGGCCGAAGATCCTGCCGTTGGCCTCCAGCAGGTCCTTGCGTTCCATGCCGGGGCCGCGGGGGCGCGCGCCGACCAGCAGCGCCACGTCCACGTCCTTGAATGCCACCAGCGGGTCCGCCGTGGGCACCATGCCGGAGAGCAGCGGGAAAGCGCAGTCGTCCAGTTCCATCATGACGCCCCGCAGCGCCTTTTGTGCCTTCTCGTCGGGGATTTCGAGCAACTGGAGCACGATCGGCTGATCCTTGCCGAGCAGGTCGCCGCTGGCGATCCTGAATAACAGGCTGTAGCCGATCTGGCCGGCGGCGCCGGTGACGGCCACGCGCAGGGGAGGTTTCATCTCATGGGCTCCTGGATTGCTGAATGACGGGATGGGATTGTGCTTTTCGGCAAGAGCCGCCGCGAGGCGGGACGGCGCGCGCTCGCGCTCGAGTGTGCCGATGATAACGAAGCGGCACCCCGTATGACAAGCCAGCCTGCGGAACTTGGGGTTAAGAACGGTCGGTGTGAGCGCACGGGTGGTCGCGCTTGGTTATCGCCGAGCCGACAGGCTGAAAAACTGCTAGAATTTCAAGCTGAACCAGCACCAACAGGCGCCGAGCGTGGCAGGCGCGCCAGACCAAGAAATCCAGTCCTGAATCCCAGAAATTCGATGTCCAGACCGCGCCCGAAGTATCTCAATCTGTTGCAGATCAAGCTGCCGGTCCCCGGGTTGGTTTCGATCCTGCACCGGGTGAGCGGCGCTGCGCTGTTCCTGTTCATCCCCTTCCTGCTGGTGCTGATCGAGCTGACCCTCGAGTCGCCGGCCGGCTTCCTGAGATTCAAGTCGGTGCTCACGCACTGGGCGGTGAAGCTCCTCCTGATCGGCCTCGTCTGGGCTTATCTGCACCACCTGCTGGCCGGCATTCGCCACCTGGCGCTGGACCTGGATTACGGGACGGAGCTGCCGGCGGCACGGGCCAGCAGCCAGGCGGTCCTCGTCACCGGCATCGTGCTGGCCGTCATCTTCGGGGTGATGCTATGGTGAAGCGCGAAGTCGTCGGCGCCCATTACGGATTGCGCGACTGGATCGCGCAACGCGTTACCGCGGTCATCATGGTGGTCTACTCCGTCGTCATCCTGTCGGTGATCGCGGCCCTGCCGAGGATGGACTACGAGCAGTGGAAAGTGTTGTGGCAGACGCCGGTCGTGCGCTACGCCACGGTCATCTTCCTGGTTTGCGTGCTGTTCCACGCCTGGGTCGGGGTGCGCAACATCGTCATGGATTACATCAAGGACCCGGCGCTGCGCCTGGCGCTGTACGTGCTCACGATCGGCGCGCTGCTGTGGTACGCCGCGTGGTCGATACAGATATTGTGGAGCGCGTGAATGGCATTGCCGGTGCGTAATTTCGATGCGATCATCGTCGGCGGCGGCGGCTCCGGCATGCGCGCCGCGCTCGAGCTCGCCCGCGCCGATCTCAAGGTCGCGGTGCTGTCCAAGGTGTTCCCGACGCGCTCGCACACGGTGGCGGCCCAGGGCGGCGTAGCGGCCTCGCTGGGCAACGTGGAGGAGGACAACTGGCACTGGCACATGTACGACACCGTCAAGGGATCCGATTACCTCGGCGACCAGGATGCGATCGAGTTCATGTGCCGCAACGCCAACGAGGCGGTGTACGAGCTGGAGCACATCGGCATGCCGTTCGACCGCCTGCCCAACGGCAAGATTTACCAGCGCCCGTTCGGCGGGCAGACGCGCAATTACGGGGAGCGCATGGTGCCGCGTTCTTGCGCCGCCGCCGACCGCACCGGCCACGCCATGCTGCACACGCTCTACCAGGCGAACGTCAAGGCGCGCACCCAGTTTTTCATAGAATGGATTGCGCTCGATATCATCCGCGACCGGGACGGCGCAGTGCTGGGCGTCACCGCGCTCGAGATGGAGACCGGCG
>CAZCGD010000492.1:0-8369 GCA_964498105.1 uncultured Streptomycetaceae bacterium | reverse complement strand
CCGAAGCGGGGTCTGTGTGAACGCTGATGTGTAATAGGCTGCAGCCTGTAGATTCTTCCTGCGTCCAACCAACTTACCTCTGCTTTATATCCTTAAGCGTCTTAAGGATGCACTCTATTTTTTCTTTGCCGGACCATCCTTCGCGTCCAGATAGGTCATCCCCCAAGGCCCATTCCCATGGAGTTGAGCAACCACTTCACTGTCCTTCGTGTAGGCGAACATCGGTTTTCCCCGACCAATCGAAAAATAGCTGCCGGGACCAAACGGCTTGGCCGTTTTCGCGTCGAACTTATCGCCCGCGGAAAAGTACAAAGTGCCCGACAGGATCGTAACGTTTTCATCGGCCGGGTGGGTATGCACTTTTATTTGGGTATTAGGCGGGACTTTTAGGCGCATCACAAACGATCCCGACGACTTGGGGTCGCCATGGATGACTGCGGTTTTCGCACCCGGACCGATGGACGGAGCATCGTTCCATTTAATATCGGGCGGCATTACAGCGGTATACTCCGCGGCCCACACTGGAACTGCCATAAAGGCGCCCATTCCCAATGCAAAACCGACTGCGGCAATCTTCACAGATTTCATAACATCCTCCTTAGTAACTGAGCTTCTTGGCAGATTAAGTAAAGCCTGTACGTGGTAGAACACGTGCCAAGCTTGGATTCGGAACGTAGCTTTTATTGCGCATTCAAGCGCTTGGCCACTGCCACGGAGGCTAACGGGTGGGGCTACCTTGTCCACCCCAAGGTGGGATCCGTGGGGAGGCAAGCTACGCTGCTGCTATGACGCTGTCAATTAAGCGCGAGTAACCGCTTTTGGCCGACAGCTGCCTTCCGCGACACTCGGCTGACATGATTGGAGAGGTAGGCGGAGCATCGCTCCGCCTCGTTTGCGGGCAAGTCGCTGAACCCGTGAACCTTGCCCTTGGATAGCTTTCCTACCCACGCACCTACCCACAATTGATGCACGTGCCCGCAGATGGCTGGAAATGACCAGGACCGGACATTCGAGCGGATCGACTTCCTAGACCTTGCGGATCAGCCGCGCCCAGGCGGCTTTTGCGCGAGCCGCAAATTCAGTCGCCGGCGCCTCGCCCGGCGAGGACAGGGTGACGCCGGCTGGGAGGAAAGCACCGGTGAAAGTTGTGCGGTAGTTGACACTGCCGAGCTGTCCCGTTGTCGTCGCCCGGCGACACCCGCTTAATTTCTCTTCACGACCGTGACGCAATTGATAATGGCCCGGCCTCGGTAATTTGATAATGGCTTTGTCGGCGCCTCCGGGGGGATCAGCGTCGGCGATCCTGGGAACCGTGACGTAACAGCAGGTTCTCCGAGCATGTAGTCTGGAAAGGTTTTGCTGATGACGCGGGCCCAGTAGCACAGGACCCGCTCATCGTTCCACGCCAGGATCGCCGCTTCCGCAGCACCTCCTTCTGCGCTGGTTCATACAGGGTGAGGTATGCGAAAACTCATGAGCGCTGCCCTCGTCGCAATCGCTCTCGCTTGCGCTGGCGAGGCGGCCGCCGAGTGCGTCTGCAGATGCATTGACGGGGAACTGGGGGCTATCTGCCTTGGCTCCACAGTCATGCTGCCGGTCTGCGCGCCGCGCGTTTGCCCTACCGCGCCGCAGTTCACTCCTCCGCGTATCGCCCAGACAGCGCCGCCCGCCGGCACGACGCAGTGCCGTATGTCCCAGGTGTTGAACCCTCAATCAGGCCGCTACGAGTGGATGGAGCTTTGCAAGTAGCTCGCCGGGCCGACACGTAAGTTCCTCCGATCTTAATTCCGGCTCTGGAACAATGAAAACGATAGGAAATTCAATCCGGCCGCTATCTCGCGTCGCCGAACCGGGGCGCCGGGAACAGGCGCGGGCGAGGCTGCGGACTGCGCATAACGGGTCTTATGTTCACGCTGGCTTCTCCCCCCGGCAAACGACCGCGATCTGCGTGGGTCATGAGCGGGATCAGCGGTGAATTAGCGAGCAATCTATTCCAACCGCCGGAGCGTGGCAAGCGCTGTCCCGCGCCTCGGGTGTTTCGAGGCGTTTCTTAGGCGATGTCGGGAACCGGGTGATAGGTCAGTGGCAGGCTGGCATGCCGGGGCCAGGTTGCGGCACCAAGCGGCGGACTTCGCTCGGTGGCGAGCGGCGCCCACAATCCCAGGTGATCGAGGATGCGCCGGATGACTCCCGGATCCTCGATCAGCACAACGATTCGCATTGGCCCGTTGCACTTTAAACACTCCAGCGGATCAGCTGCGCTTCTCTTGCCCGCGCGAATGACCAGCGAGAGTGACTCGCTGGGCGATACGGAAAGCTCCGTTCGCGACTGCCGTCAGGGTAAATAAGAGCACCGCGAAAAGAATCGGCCAAATCGGGTCTCCGCTTCGGTCGTATAGCCAGCCGGCGATTGTCGGCGTTGGAGCGAGCACGACAAAGTAGCCGGTGAAGAAGACACCCATGCCGTAGGCGCGCCGCTCCGGAGCCATCGATTCGCTGGTCAGCGCCATGATAACGCCAGCAGGCGCCATTCCCATGAGTCCGAAGGCAAGCGCGACCGGAATCGCCAGGCTTGACTGAGGCAGCAGCAGAAGGGAAGCCACCGCAACCGCCATGCAAACATATAGGATCAAATCCGGCTTGCCTGTCCGGTCGGCGAGTTGTCCGCATATCGCCCCCGAGAAGATCATCACCCAGCTCGCGAGGCTGATGACCACTGCGGCCTTTAGCTCGCCGAAGCCCTGCGAGACTAGTACCTGGGGCGCGAAGCTCAGATAGACCACGTAGCCGGCATTAAAAAAGGCCCAAACCAGCGATGCGGTGAGCGTCAGTCCTAGCTCGCGCCCCGACAGGGCTGTCTGCATTCTCTCCAGTCGGTCCATTGCAGCCGCCGGCGCACTATACAAAGCGAACAAGAGGACGGCACCAACGAGGCAGTAAACCGCCGCCACCCAGAAAGCAGCGCGCCAGTCGAAGGTCACGGCAAGCCACTCATGTCCTATTTGCCCCATCGCGATTCCGAACGGCCAGCTCATCACCAGAATCCCCATAGCGGTCGCGAGCTCCTTACCGGCAAACCAATCCGCAGTCATCTTCGTGAAATAGATCGTGCTTACGACAAAGCCAACCCCGCACGCGATTCGCGCCGCGCCGCGCCGAGCAGTCCGAATCCATCAGCCACGGCGCCGAGCGCGCCCCCCAGGCCTAGTGTGAACAATCCGAAACCCGTGAGCACGCGGTCCGAGAAGTAGCGCCCTGAGTAGCCGGCGGCAATGGCGAGAAACGCTCCCGGGAGCATGAACAGTCCAATGAGCGTTCCGATCTGTGTGTAGCTGAAGCCGAGGTCCGCGATGAGCTGCTCGGACACCGAACCGAGCGTCTGGAACTGAAACCCGAGTCCAGTCCGGCAGCCGAACAGCACGACTAGCACCAGCCACCGAGAGCGATCAGATTGCATTCAAGCCCACCTCGTCTAGGACCTCAGCCCCATGTTAGGCAGTCAGGCGTCCAGCAGGCAACGAACGTGAGGTTTGAAATTCGCCGCTGATATCAGACGCCCGGGGATCTGGTCCACCGAAGCCTGAACGATCACGTTCGGCGGGTGGCACGTATCGATACTTTCGCCAAGTACGTCGCACTGACGCTTCTGGCGAAGCGCAAACCTTCTCGTCTCCGCTGTCTTACCGACCGTGCGCCCCAAGTGTCCCCTGCCGCATAACGTGAAGTAGTTGGCCTAAAAGGCGGTTTGTAAACCGGCATTGTGCGCGTGACGTTGTCATCCTTCAAGTAGATCAAGACGTTACAGTGAAGCGTTGCATAAAAAATCGCGCTCGGGATCGGTATGCAAATGAAAATCCACGCGGCTGCGCGGTCAATGTCTGCTTTTGGCAGCCGAAAGCGGACAATGTCTGTCAGATCAAGTACTGGCTACTGCAAGTTAGAGCCCCTTCCCTCTTCCCCCTTCCCTCTTCCCTCTTCCCTCTTCCCTTTTCCCCTTTTCCCTTAGTCGTCACTCTGGCTTGACGCCGGCCATCTCCACGGCCTTGGCCCACTTCACCAGTTCCACGCGCAGAAATTTGGCGAATTCCGCCGGGCCGGTGCCGGCGGGCTCGAAGCCGTCGTTCGCGAACCGTTCCCGCACGTCGGCAACGTTCATGATCCTGACGACCTCCTTGCCCAGTACCGCGACCACGTTCTTTGGCGTGCCGGCCGGGGCGAACACCGCATACCAGGACGCGGCGTCGAATCCGGGCACGCCCGACTCGTCTATGGTCGGCACGTCGGGCAGCACGCTGCTGCGCTTCAATATCGACACGCCCAGCGCCCGAATCCTGCCCGCCCGGATCTGCCCCAGCGCCGACGGAATCGAAGAAAAGACCGCCTGAACTTCCCCGCTGACCAGCGCGACGATGGACGGCGCGCTGCCCTTGTACGGCACGTGCGTCATCTGTACGCCCACCATCGCGTTCATGATCTCCATCTCCAGGTGGGTGACGTTGCCGATGCCCCCGGAGCCGTAAGCGAGCTTCTTCGGCTGCGCCTTCGCCAGCGCGATCAACTCTTTTACGTTGCGCGCCGGAAGGGACGGATGCACGATCAGGACGGAAGGCCCGATCGCGATCAATCCGACCGGGTCGAGATCCTTCCGCACGTCGAATGGCAGGCTCGTGAACAGCGTCGGGCTCGCAATCGTGGAATTCGCCATCAGCAGCGTGTAGCCATCCGGCGTCGCCTTTGCGACGTAACCGGCGGCGATGTTGCCCGCGGCTCCCGGCCGGTTGTCCACCACGACCGATTGCCCGAGCGACGTGCTGAGGGGCTGGCCGACGGTCCGCGCGGACATGTCGACGCCCCCGCCCGGCTGAAATCCGACGATGATCCGGATCGGCTTGTACGGATAGGGCTGCGCCAGGAGTGGCGCCGACGACACGGCACAAGCCGCCCATGCCGCGATCAGGAGCGCAAGCGTTCTGGTCATGGATGCTCCTCGGTTACGCATACAGTGAACGTGGAACTCGGAACATTGAACGACCTAACACCCATCACGCCTCTCGCCTCACGCCTCACGCATCTGGCTTTTACTTGAGTACGTTGCTCGCCGCGGCCTGCTTCAGCAGCGCGTCGGCATCGGCTTGCAGCAGAAAACCTTCCTTGACTGCTTTCTGGGCGGCGGCCCTCACCGCATCCACGTACTCCGCGTGCGTGCCGTAGCGCTCCTCGAGCGACCGGCGCGGGTCGTTGGTTGCAAGGCGCTCCGCGTGCGTCCGGGCAAACGGAATCATGCCTCCGGCGTAGTTACAGATCTGGCCGGCGTGAAACGGGCGCTCCCCGCCGACCGTGATGTTCCAGCCGAAGTAGGTGCCAAGCGGTGCGTCGTTCAGCACCACTGGCACGCCGCCCAGCTCGTTGCCGTCAGCGTCCACCTTCGGGACCAGCATCCGGATGACGCGCTTGATCCGCGGCGGCACCACCGTCGGCACGCCCGACCCGTCGCTGTAGTTGAATTCCGGGCCGAAGTCGTAATCCAGCACGGGATTGATGAAATGGCCCGGCACGATCGGCGGCAATCCCGGCAGCGTCGGGAACCCCATCGCCTCCCTCGTCGCGTCCACCAGCTGCTTCCCGGCCAGCGTCGGGTAGCGGCTTGGCGGCGGCGGCGTGCCGGTCATGACCCAGTTGCGGAAATGGAAGCGCAGCGCGTTGTAGGTCTGGGTGTGCGGCAGCGGGTTGGCGTGCAACAGGGCATCGCCGAAATTGTTTCCAGGGCAAGCGGGCGGCGGCAGCAGGCTGCCAGGAAGACTGGTGTTGAAGCCGCCCTCACCGCCGCCGTGCGCGCTGCCGGGAATGTAGTAGCGGCGAACGTTGGGCGGCAGCGGAATGTCGGTGTCGGCGGCCGTGCCCACCCATTCCGGCGTGAGCTTGAGCCCCCACACTTCCGCGGAGCCGAAGTGCTCGATGATTTTGGGGCAGGTGTTGCTGGCGGCGCAGCGGTCGAGGATGCCCCGCGCCGGCAACCCGCGCACCGCGTCGGACCAGGGCACCCACCATTGCGGACCTTCGCTGCCGGCTTGATAGAGTTCCAGCACGCCGTCCGGCTGCGCCCAGCGGAAGTTCATGCCGATGCGGCGGCCGGCAATGATCGGCCATGCGCCGTCGTGCACCGGTCGGCCGGCTTCGTCCTGGTTGAAGCCGAGGTGCAGGAAACCGCGCAGAAAATTCCCCGACTGCGACCGGCCGCGCGAGATGGACCAGAGGATGCCGCCGCCCGTCGCGAGGGGATTCGGCGTGCCGGCATCGTCCCACGTCGCGTAGCGGAAGAAGGAGCCGACGTCGCGGAATGCGGCGAAGCCCGCGCCGAGCACGTAAGGATCCCTGGCGGTGAACACCACCTGGTACAGCAGCCGCGCATCGAAGCCGTTCCTGAGACAGATATGGGTGTCGTCCGGCGTGCCTGGAAACGGCGGATGCCCGGCGCCGCATTTTGCCCACGCCCAGTCGGTGCCCGGTATCGCGCGCTCGCCGGTCACGATGCCTTCGATGGTCTCGTGCGCGCGCGTGACGAGCGTGGCGCGGCTGGTGTCGCGCGTCAGCGGTTTGTACGGCAGCGGGTTGGTCTGGACGATCAGCGGTTGCGAGTCGGGGCCGCCGCGGTTGACGATGCGGCCCAGCACCAGCCCGGTGATGGGCGAGCCGTCGCGATGCTTCGCCACCGGCACCGTCACCCAGTCGTTGTTGGCGCCCGGCACCGTGTTGCCGGCGTTGTCGCCCTGCCAGCCGCTGCTCAACCCCACGTCCCCGGCATTGCGCTCCGCGGCGGGGATGGTGATGCGGCGGCCGCGGTTGGGCACGTCGTGCCACAAGAGGCCGCTCGCTTTCGTCATGTCTATCGGCTTGACGAGGTAGAAGCTGGCGACGTACTCCACCTTGCCGTTCGCGTTGCGCGGCGCGAGCGCGATGTCCTGGATGATCGAGTTGCGCGGATCGTCCGGATCGAGCTCGCCGAACGCGCGGCCCGCGATCGTTTCGTACTGACCGGCAGCGCCAAACGACTGGAAGCCGCCCTCCACCGGAAACGCCGGTGTAACCTTCTGGTCGATGACGATCTTCGTCACCCGCGCCTGTGCCGCGGCTGTCCAGGCGATCAGGACAGCACCGAGGATTGCCCCGATCCAGGCCGCGCCAGGCGATCGCTCAAGCAGCTTCAACAATGCCCCCCCTTCATGTCACGATATGGACCCCGATCGGGAATCAGAATCGATTGTATTCTTGTACTATCGTCGAAGCTAAGAGCCCGTAACAACCAGGCTCGATCGGGCCGGGGGGGACGGGCGACGGGCCGCCATCCCTTGATATACCGTCGCCCCGCCCCCATTCCCCGTTGATATCGTCTGACCGGAGGACTGATGAGCAGCACGCAGACCAAGGAAACCCTGGGCTTCCAGACGGAAGTGAAGCAGCTGCTGGGGCTGATGATCCACTCGCTCTACAGCAATCCTGAAATATTCCTGCGCGAGCTGATCTCCAACGCCTCCGACGCGTGCGACCGGCTGCGCTTCGAAGCGCTTACCGCCAACGCGCTCTACGAGAACGACCCCGACCTCAGGATCCGCATCGCCTTCGATCCCAAGGCGCGCACCATCACCGTAACCGACAACGGCAGCGGCATGTCGCGCGACGAGGTGGTGCAGAACATCGGCACCATCGCCAAGTCCGGCACGCGCGAGTTCCTGGAACGCCTCACCGGCGACCAGGCGAAAGACGCCCACCTGATCGGACAGTTCGGCGTCGGTTTCTACTCCTCGTTCATCGTCGCCGACCGCGTGGCCCTCGTCACGCGGCGCGCGGGCCTGCCCGCCGCGGAAGGGGTCAGGTGGGAGTCCGATGGCGGCGGCGAGTACACCATCGAGCCGGTCGAGCGGACGGAACGCGGCACCGAGATCACCCTGCACCTGCGGGAAGGCCGGGACGAGCTGCTCAACGGCAACCGTTTGCGCGCAATCGTCCGCAAGTATTCCGACCACATTCTCGTCCCCATCGTGATGAAGGAAGAGGAATGGGACAAGGACAACAGCGTCTACCGCACCACGGGCAAGGACGCGACCGTCAACCAGGCAAGCGCGCTGTGGGCGCGCCCCCGCAACGAGATCAAGGCCGAGGAGTACGAGGAATTCTACAAGCACGTCGCGCATGACTTCGAGGCGCCGCTCGCCTGGGCTCACGCCAGGGTTGAGGGCACCAAGGAATACATCCAGCTGCTCTACCTTCCCGCGCGCGCGCCCTTCGACCTGTGGGATCGCCAGCAGCGCCACGGCATCAAGCTCTACGTGCGCCGCGTCTTCATCATGGACGACGCCGAGCACCTCATGCCC
>CAZCGD010000491.1:0-2413 GCA_964498105.1 uncultured Streptomycetaceae bacterium | reverse complement strand
AGCTGGCCGTCCGCGGTCACGATATCCACGGATTTCACGTTGTCGAGCGTGAGACCGAAGCGTCGCGCGACGCGCCCGAAGCCACCGCCGAGCGCGAGGCCGCCGACCCCGGTGTGAGACACCGTGCCAGCCGTCGTCACGAGGCCGTACGCCATCGCCTCGTGGTCGAGGTCCCCCAACAGGCTGCCGCCCTCGACGTAAGCCCGGCGCGCGGCCGGGTCAACCCGCGCGCCGCGCAGCCGCGACAGGTCGATTTGTATGCCGCCGTCGCAGGTGGACTTACCCGAAAAGCTGTGACCACCGCACTTCACGGCGACGAGCAGCTCGCGCTCGCGCGCAAAAGTGACCGCGTTCCGGACATCCAGGGCACCGGTCGGCTGGACGACGAGCGCAGGGTGCTTGTCGAATTGCGGGTGCAGAATTCGGCGCGCCGCGTCGTAACCGGGATCTCCGGCAAGCAGCAGCGGCCCGCGCAGGCTTGCCTTGAGCTCGGCGACCGCCGCCTGCTCAATGACCGTCGCCGAGCCGTCGAGCTTGACCGCGGCGAGCCCGCCCGCGGCCTGTGAGGCTGCCTGGTCGAGCGCGAAAAGCCGCGGAGTCGGCAGTGCATAGGCGACTGCAGTGGCCAGCGAGGACTGAAAGAAGCGACGGCGGTTCAGCATGTGCATTCCCCCTGTTGACGCGGGACTCTGCTACCGAGAGCGCAGATAGGCAAGCTTCCGCCTCGGGCGGCTAACTGCCAAGGCGGCCTTTTCGCCGCCGTGCCGGCCTCTCCCGGTCACTTCCCGCGAGCCTTGTAATACGCCGCGATCTTTGGATGATTCCTGACTCGCTCGAAGTGCGCCGCCAGGAGCGGCGCGTGCTGGTCCACGATATCGGCAGGCACATGGTCCAGTGCCCCCGACTTGAGCCAGCGCACCCACAGGAAGCACTTGATATCGGCGACTGTCAGGCGCTTTTCGATGAACCACTCGCCGCCGCCCGCCTTGAGCCGGGCCTCGATCTGCTGCAGGAAGCGAGGGATCGGACCCGCCGCCAGCGCTTCGCGCGCCTTCTTCTTGGCCTCGGCTTCGAGCGCCATGGTGTTGCCGATCCTGGTGGAGATGTCCTCGACCGCATCCATCACCTCGTCCGTCAACGCCGCCTGCCAGTCGTTCTTCGGATAAAGGCCGGCAAGCTTGCCGAGGTAACGGTTGATCGTGTTCGACTGCGCAATCACCTTGCCGTCCACTTCCAGCACCGGCAGCGCCTGGAACGGCGTCGTGTCACGCAGCGCGGGCCAGTCCTTGCCGGCAATGCGCCGGTCCTCGAACGCGATGCCACCGAGATGCATCACCAGGCGCGCGGCCTCGCCGCGGCCGCCGTCGAAATCGAAGTAGGTCAATATCAGGTTGGGCATGGGAACTCCTCGTGTCTGCTACGCTCGTGCGGGCCGGTCGGAAAAACGGAGGCTAGGCGCTGACGATGGGCAGGCTCAAGATCGTGACATTGCACTGTTTCGGGAGCAACCCGCAGAAGCACGCGAACCAAAAGTATCACTTTGTGCACTGCGCGCAGGCGTGTGCGGGGTTGGCCGAGTGCGTCTATCCGGCGGGCCCCAATCTTCTCGAGCCCGACGTGGTCCGCAGTCTGCTCAAGAACGACATGGGCTGCACCGACGACGAGGTAGAGGCCTTTGGCTTCGAGGAGCCGCGCGGCTGGTTCCGATTCACCGACAACCGCTACGTTGGTCTCGAGGACAGCATGGTTTACCTCGCGGACGTATGTCGCCGCGAGCGCCCCGACGGCATCGCCGGCTATTCCAATGGCGGTGGTGCGGCACAGCTCGTGGCCGCCGCACGTGAGGCGGGCCACCCGGACTTCCAGTCCATCCGCTTCCTGATGAGCTTCGCTGGCGCCACCTCGCCGACAATGCAGCGCCACATCCGTGAATACCTTGGGCCGAACCACGGCAAGATCACGATCCCGACCATCATCTTCGGCTCGCAGCACGACCCCATGTTGGCCAACGCCCAGCAGATGGCGGCTGATCTGTTCGAGCGCTGCGAGCTGGCGATCGCCGACGAGATGCGCCCCTACGCCAATCACGCGCTGCCCGACAGGGCGGAGTGCTACGAGCGCATCGTGAACTTCGTCAAGGCGCAGCAGGCAAGTACAGTCCGGCCCGGAGGATAACCGCCGTGAATCGACGCAAGTTCGTTGGGATAGAACTCTCAGTGCATCAGTACATACCGAGCACCAGCCTCAGGCCATTGTCGACGCGTTGCATGACCTCCGCTGAGAGCGGCCGAACCCGGTCCGTCAGCAGCGCCCTGTCGATGGTCAGGACCTGCGAGACGTTTACGATTGAGGGCCTGGACAATCCCGATTCAGCCTTGGTGGCGCGGACGTTGCCAGGCGCGTCGGCGAGCGC
>CAZCGD010000490.1:0-6857 GCA_964498105.1 uncultured Streptomycetaceae bacterium | reverse complement strand
CTCGCCGTCCGGCGGAGCGAGCCACAACCGGAACAGGAGCCGCTTCCGCGCCGGGTCGGCGTGATCGGTGAAATCGGTGCGCGAGTGCAGCGTGACGTGGCTGTTGATGATCTGCAGGTCGCCGGGCTCGAGCCACATCGTATGCGCAAGATCCGCGCGGCGCACCAGCCGGTCGAACGTTTCCAGCGCCTCGCGATGCGGCGCCGTCAGTTGCGGCACGCCGTCCAGCTTCTGCGCCGAGGTCACGCGGTTGACGTTCCACTTGCTGTAGAGCTTGCCGCCGGCCTGGTCGAAGATGGGGTGCGGGTAGGACGGCGCCTCGTCCGGCGCCTGCTCGCCCTGGCGGCTGAAATGGATGGGGCGGTGCAGCCATTCGACCATCGCCGGATGTTCCTGCCGCATCCGGCCGTACGCCGCCGGCGAACTGGTGGTGATGCTCATGCCGCCGGCAGCCGCCTTGTTGTAGCAACTCAAGGCGACCATGTCGGCCGAGTCCGTGTGGAAGTCGAGTTCGGCGTTCGACGAATAGCCGCGGCCGGTGCCGGTGCGATACGCCGTGCCGGCATCGCGCACCGCCGAGAGGTAGTGACTCGCCTTGCCCTGCGGCCGCCCGACGCCCGCGTAGAGGCCGATGGCCCAGGTCAGCAACTCGAAGCTGTTCTCGTCCAGGTCGTCCCGCGGCAGGCCGCGGATCAGCGCCACGCCGCGCCCGCGCTTCACCTCCTCGAACGCCGCGGCAATGACCGGCCACGCGGAGCCCAGATCGAATTCCTCCCGCCGGTAGTCGAGCAGGGATTTCGCCGGATCCAGCGTCTTGCCGAGGCTGGCCAGCAGGTCGCGCCGCGCCCGGTCGTCCAGCGCAAACGTCCAGTGCTTCCGGTCAGCCTCCAGTTCGGCGGCGGTCCACGCGGCGGGGGAGTCGAGTGCGGGTACGTTCATGCCCGCATTGTAAGATACTGCTTCCAATAATTCCGCCAGGGGAGAGCATCATCAGGCAGCGATGGTTCAAGGTGTTGCTGGCGCTGGTCGCGGTCGGCGTGCCGGTGGGCGCCGGCGCGCAGACAAAAGCCAGGGAGCCCGCGTACCCGAGCAAGCCGATCCGCTTCGTCGTGCCGTTCCCCGCGGGCGGCACGCCCGACATCCAGGCGCGCATGCTGTCCGAGAAGCTCTCGCAGCGGCTCGGCCAGCCGGTGGTGATAGACAACCGCGGCGGGGCGGGCGGCGTTCTAGGTATGGAGATCGCGGCGCGCGCCCCGGCCGACGGGCACACCATCGTGACCGCCACGGTCGGGGCGTGGACGGTGACGCCGCATATCTACAAGCTCCCCTACGACGTGCTGAAGGATTTCGCGCCGGTGATCCAGGTAGCAACGACGCCCGGCGTGCTGGTGGTTCATCCTTCCGTCCCGGTCAAGACCGTGAAGGAACTGATCGCGCTGGCGAGGGAGAAGCCCGGCGTCCTCAACTACGCTTCGGGCGGGGCGGGCGGCTTCAGCCACATCTCCGCGGAGCTGTTCATTTACATGACGAAGGTGAGGATCGCGGACGTGCCGTACAAGGGCGCCGCGCCGGCGATGATCGGCCTGCTCGGCGGGCAAACCCAGATCATGTTCAACACGGCGCTCACCACCTTGCCGCACGTCAAATCCGGGAAGCTGCGCGCGCTCGCGGCGACCAGCGCGAAACGCATGGATGCCATGCCCGAGTTGCCGACGGTCGCCGAAGCCGGCGTGCCGGGCTACGAGAACTCGTCGTGGACCGCGATCGGCGCGCCCGCCGGCATCCCGCTGGCGATCGTGCAGCGGCTCAACCGGGAATTCGCGGCAATCCTGGCGCTGCCCGACATCCGGGAGAAGCACGCAGCCGCGGGCGCCGTGATCGCCGGCGGCACGCCGCAGCAGTTCCACGACTACCTGCGGGTGGAGTACGCCAAGTTCGGCAAGCTGATCAAGGAAGCCGGCATCAAGATCGATGCGGGGGGATGATTCTTCCATGACCTGCGTACTGTTCGCCCACCGCGACGCCGCCCATTTCGTGCCGAAGCTGTGCGAGCGCTTCCCGGCGCTGAAGTTACTGTCGGCGCCGGACTTGCCCGAGGCCGTTATCCGTTTCGCCGAGGCCGACGTAATCATGGCGGCCGGTCACGGCTTCAACGACGAGCGGCTGATCAAGGCGGTCAGGCTGAAATGGATACACGCCATGACCACCGGGTTTGACGCGATCGTGGGTTCGCGCACGCTGCGACCCGAGGTGGTGCTGACGACGACGCGCGGCATCCACGGGCCGCAGACTTCCGAGATGGCGATCATGTTCATGCTCAATCTCGCGCGCAACTACCCGCGCATGTACGACAACCAGAAACAGCATCTCTGGCAACGCTGGACCCTCACGCGGTTGTACGGCAAGACCGTGGTGATCACGGGCCTGGGGCAGATCGCGGAAGCGCTGGCGCCGCGCTGCAAGGCCCTCGGCATGACCGTGCTCGGCGTCACCGCTACGCCGCGACCCGTGCCCGGATACGACAGGATGGTTGGCTATGCGGAACTCACGCAGGCGGCGGCGCTGGCCGACTTCCTCGTCGTGCTGACGCCGTACTCTCCGCATACCGACAGCCTCATCAATGCCGGAGTGCTGGCGGCGATGAAGCCGGGCACGTTTCTCATCAACCTCGCCCGCGGCGGGCTGGTTGACGAGGATGCGCTGCTCGACGCGCTGCGTGGAAGGCGCATCGCGGGCGCCGGCCTTGACGTGTTCCGCACCGAGCCGCTGCCGCCCGCGAGCCCGTTCTGGGACCTCGACAACGTGCTGATCACCGCGCACAACTCCGGCAGCAGCGACGACAACCTGGCCATGACCTGGCCGATCATCGAGACCAACATGACCTGCTTTCTAGAGGGACGCCGGTCGGAGATGATCAACATCGTCCCGCACTGATGTGCGGGGACTCGAGGGCGTATCAGTTCCCGCGGCAGGTACCCGGCAGGAACTTGTAGAGGACCGACGTGCCGGTACCGCCACACATCCAGCCGAAGACCCCCTTCCCCAGGTCGCTGGCGATCGTCGCCGCTGTTCCCGACGCCACGAGCGGGATCATCGTCACGACCCTGCTATCGACCGAAGGGTTGATGTTCGCGACCGTTACGGTGACCACACCGTTGACGTCGGTGGTAAGCGCGCTGACGAATTTCGAGGTGTTCGATTCGCAGCCCCAGTTGTTCGCCCCGGGCGCCGTGCCGCCGAGCGCATACAGCTCCGTGATGGAGGTGCGGCACGCGCTCAGGGCCAGAACTACCTCCGACATCTTGGCCCGGATAGCGTAGTCCTGGTATGCGGGAATGGCTATCGCCGACAGAAGGCCGATGATCGTCACTACGATCATCAGTTCGATCAAGGTAAAGCCCGTTGCGGCGCGTTTCATGTTGTGCCCTCGTGTTTCCCCTGTGCAATTGAATCCGGCTACGGCGTTGCGCGGACGGCAGATCACATTGGCATTTTATACATTCTCCGGCTGCACAAACAGAAGGACATATACCCCGCTACTAGTCGGAGCGGGTTCCCAATTGCGGCACCGAAGTGCCCTTTTTCGGCGCTTGAGGCGGGGTTCAATTTCCCAGGCGGGCGTAAGCCGCGTGAAAATACACCGCCGGGGGTAGAATGCTCCTATACGAAGGCAGGAGACGCGACATGAAACTGACGCTGTATTACGCCCCCAATACCTGCGCGACGGTGCCGTACATCACGCTCACCGAGGCCGGCGCCGAGTTCGACGTGCACAACGTCAACACGCGCACCGGCGGCAACCGCACGCCCGAGTTCCTGCGGCTGAACCCCAAGCACAAGGTGCCGGTGCTGATCATCGACGGCGAGCCGCTGACCGAGAACGTTGCCATCCAGATCTGGATCAACCGCCGGTTTCCCAAGGCGAAGCTGCTGCCGGCGGACCCGCGGCAGGAGATCAAAGCGATCTCGCTGATGGCGTTCTGTGCCTCGGGCGTGCATCCGCACCTCACGCCCAACGCCCGGCCGCAGAACTACTGCGATTTGCCCGATTCGGAGGAAAGCGTGAAGCGGGTCGCCAACAAACTGCTGTTCGAGGATTTCAAGGTCATCGAAGACCTGCTCGCCGGCCGCGAGTGGTTCTTCCCGCACTTCACCGCCTGCGACGCCTACTTCTTCTGGTGCTTCCGGCGCGCGCTATCCTTCAAGCTCGATCTCTCGGCGTTCAGGAACTGCATGGCCCACTTCAAGCGCATGGAGCAGCGCCCGAGCGCGCAGAAAGTGATCGCCCACGAAAAGAAGGTGCAGGACGAGTTCGCCCGCGCGGCCTAGAGCGGGCGATGCGCAATGAGTGACGAGCGCGAAGTGATGAGAGCCGGTCTCAAGATTAGATTAGCCACGGAATCACACGGAATGACACGGACAAGAACCCGACCCGATTTACGTGTCCGTAATCATTTCAGACTTTCCGTGTGTTTCCGTGTGTTTCCGTGGCTGTAATGTTTTTTGAGATGGCTTCTTACGACTAACGACAGCGAAGTTATGGGAAGACTGGACGGCAAGGTTGCCTTCATTACCGGCGCCGGCGCCGGCATCGCGAAGGCGAGCGCGCTCGCTTTCAGCCGGGAAGGCGCGATGGTCGCGATCATCGAGTTGAACGCCGGGACGGGGAGGGCGGCTGAGCGCGAAGTGCGCGCGGCGGGCGGCGAGGCGCTGTTCATCGAGACCGACGTGACGCAGGACGATTCGGTCAGGCGCGCGGTCGCTGCTACAGTGGCGAAATTCGGCAAGCTCGACGTGATCATGAACTGCGCCGGCGGCTCGCTCGAGGAAGACGTGCCGGTGCACCAGATGGACCTCAAGGTCTGGCACCACACCATCAACCTCAACCTGCTGCATCCGTTCCTGACCTGCCGCCATGGCATCCCGCATCTCATCAAGGCCGGGGGCGGCTCGATCGTCAACGTCACTTCCCACCTCGGGCTGATGGGCTCGGTCAAGCCGGCGTACGCGGCGACCAAGGGCGGGATCATCTCGTTCACCAAAACGCTGGCCGCGCAGTACGTGCAGCACAACATCCGCGCCAACGCGGTGGCGCCGGGCTCGATCCGGACCGAGCGGCAGATCAAGCGCTACGAGAACAAGGATTACATGCTCGCGGAGAAGCCGGGCCCGGCGGCGCGCGCCCGCATGGTCGCGCAGAAGCTCTATCCGTACTCGAAGGGCGACCCCGGCGACATCGCCGAGATCGCCGTTTTTCTCGCGTCGGATGAATCGCGCATGATCACGGGCACGACCATCGCCGCCGACGGCGGACGCTCGTCCTACCTCAAGTTCGACGCCGGCGAAGAATAAAACGCTAACAACAAGAAATGGACAGGATTAACAGGCCCTGATCGGGGTCCCCCCATCCTACCTTCCCCCGCACGCGGGGGAAGGGGATAAACAAGATTAAATCAACACCAAGACCCAGGACGACGAACAAGACTCAAACGGGACTACTGTTTTGATTTTGCTTCGGTCTAATCCTGTTAATCCTGTCTATTATTGCTCTTGATCTTGTTTCGGTTTAATCCTGTTAATCCTGTCCATTCGATCTTGATCTTTAGCTGACACGCTCCTGCAGCAGCGTGTTCTTCTTCAGGGCCGCCTCGTCGATGGTGACGCCGAGGCCGGGGCCGGTCGGAACGTTGACGTGCCCGTCGCGTATCCTGAAATCGCTTTCGGGACACAGCGGGTCCTTCGCCGTCGCGTTGAGTCCCATCACGAACTCCGCCGCCCCCATCATCAGCGCTGCCGGCGTGCTCGCGTAGAAGTGGGCTCCCGCGGCCGCTTCCAGTTGTGATTGCACCGCGAGGCCGCCGCAGTTGATCTGGATGTTCGCGGCCTGGGCGACGGCAGCGATCTTCTTCGCGGCGGTGATTCCGCCCAGCTTGTAGAGCTTGATGCAGTAAGCGTCGCACGCGCGCGCCTCCGCCAGCGCGTAGGCGTCCTGCAGGGTGAAGATGCCCTCGTCCGCCATCACCGGCACGCCGCCGGCGGCGCGGCGAATCTCCGCCATGCCCTTGAGGTCCCGGCGCTCGATCGGCTGCTCGATGTAGCCAAGCCCGAATTTCCTGATTTCGTGGATGGCCGACAAGGCATCGGCCAGCGTCCACCCGGTATTCGGGTCGATGCCGATCATCACGTCGTCGCCGATGGCCTTGCGCACCGCCTCGAAATTCCTTACATCCTGGCGCCAGCCGCGACGATCCGCCATCTTCAGGCACAGCACCCGGATGCCGAACTCGTCCACGGCGCGCTTCGCTTCCGCGATCATCGTCGCGACGTTGTCTGCCATGCTGACCGACCATTCGAGCGGGATGCGCGGCTGGCAGCAACCGCCGATCAGGTTGTAGAGCGGCGTCCTGAGCGCCTTCCCCGCCGCGTCGCGTACCGCGATATCGAGCACCGCCCGCGCCGCCGGGTTTCCCGCCAGCCGCAGGTCGAAAATCCCGTTGATCGCTTCGATGTCGAAGATGGACCTGCCGAGCAGCGCGGGGCCGTAGATTTCCTTGATCGCCGCGACGACGCTCTGGGTCGTGTCCGCGACGAAATGGCCCGGGCTGATCGGGCGGATCTGGCCGAGGCCGACCACGCCGTCCGCGTAGATTTTCACCAGCACCGGCTTGCCGAGGACGCGTTCGGCGGGGCCGGTATCGTAGGAACCGCTCGAGAAGATGCGCTGCAGGCGCTCGGACAAAGCGGTGACGAAGATTTCGATGCGGTCGATCATGGGGAGCCCGGCTACTATAACTCACAAGACGGCGTTGCTGACTGGCGCGCGGTTGACCCCCCACACCCTATTTGCTACGTTGTGC
>CAZCGD010000489.1:0-11735 GCA_964498105.1 uncultured Streptomycetaceae bacterium | reverse complement strand
TTACGTCCACCGCTTCCACTACCAGCACCTGCGGGCCGCCCAGGGCACCAACGACGTCATCGGGGCGCAGCAACTCCTCGATCGCTTTTCCGAGATCTGGGAGGCCTCCGCCCACGTCGTGAGCGCCGACACCAGCGGACTCTGAAGACCCGTGAATCGTGATTCGTGAATCGTGAATCGTGATTCGAGGGATCAGCGGCCCACGTTGGACATGACCAGGAGCTACGAATCACGTTGTTTCGGGTAATATACGAAGGCAGTCGCTGAGCGACCTCTCGGTTTCGCGCGGGAAAACTGGCTCGCAGGCCGGCTTTCTTTTCGATTCACGATTCACGATTCACGAATCACGGTCTCCATGAAGATCTCAAAAATACAAACTCAAGTCATCCGGGTGCCGGTCGATGAGCCGTTGGCGGGCGGTCCTGCTGCGCCCGCCGCGATGCGCGAATTCGTCACGCTGCGCGTGGGCACCGATGCCGGGATCGAAGGCATCGGCTACACCTTCTTTGGAGCGGCGCTGACGGGCGCCCTCAAGCACGCGGTCGATGCGCTTGGCAACCTCGCGATCGGCGAGGATCCGATGCGTACTGAAGCGGCAGCCGCCAAGCTGCGCGCCGCAGCCGCCGGCTCCGGCCCGGGAGGCATCCTCACGCTCGCGCTCTCCGCGATCGACATCGCGTTGTGGGACATCCGGGGCAAAGCGCTCAATCTTCCGCTGTGGCAGATGATCGGCGGCCACCGCGAGCGCGTGCCCACCTACGCCAGCGGCGCGCTGATGCGAACGTTTCCGCTGGACCATCTCGTGAAAGCGGGGCCGCGGCTGGTCGAGAAGGGCTTTCGCCAGATGAAGACGCAGCTCGCGCTGCCGGGAGACACCTCTCCCGCGATTGAAGTGGATCGCATTCGCCGCATGCGCGAAGCCATCGGCCCGGACATCGACCTGATGTGCGACATCAATCAGCGCTGGCGGGTCGACCAGGCGATCGACATCGGCAAGCGGATCGAGGACGTCCATCTGTTCTGGCTGGAAGACGTCACGACGGCCGACGATTTCCAGGGACTGGCCCGCGTGACCGATGCGCTTGCGACGCCGATTGCGGGCGGTGAATACCTTTACGGGCCGGCACCGCACCGCCAGATGATGGAAGCGCGCTCGGTGGACATCGTCATGATCGATCTCATGCGGGCGGGCGGCATCACGCAATGGCTCAAAATCGCCGGCATGGCGGAGGCCTACAACCTGCCGGTGGTGAGCCACCTGGTGCCCGAGATCCACGTCCACCTCGTCGCCGCCATTCCGAACGGCCTGACGGTGGAATACATGCCGTGGACGTTCAGGATATTCGAGGAAGTGCCGGTACCCGTGAAGGGCGAACTCGTCGTGCCGAAAAAGCCGGGCCTGGGGCTCAAGTTCGATGAAGCGGCGCTGAAGCGCTACGCGGCGTAATAAATTAGCCGCCAAGACGCCAAGGCGCCAAGAAAAGCTGAGACACAAAGGACACAAAGGACACGAAGGAAAAGCAAGAATTAAATACTGAACCGCCAAGCCTGTCCTGAGCTTGTCGAAGGGACGCCAAGGACGCCAGGAAATTCAAAAATGGAACCGCAGATAAACGCAGATGTTTGATTGCAAGACCTGACCCCTTGACTGGAATTTGAACCACGTCGATAGGGTCAAGTCCCCGATTTCGCCAGTACGTCAAGGCTTGGCCTGAATGGGCCCCGGAGCACTGGCCTCACGTAGCGCGAATCCTTCCATTGAGATCGTGTACTCGTTGGCCTGGGAGAGGTAGCGGATACAGGACTGGGTGGGATAGTAGCCCCTCACGCTGACGGCGGGCGGCAACTTGATCGGGAAGCAGGTAGAGGCCTTGCTCATCATGTAGTCTCGCGTCACCATCTCCTCATAGAACGTAACGCGGCCGTCATAGACGCCGTAAATCCAGGTGCGCGTGAACTTCTTGCCGCTGAATTCGGGGCTCGTCGGGTCAATCAGGTGATTGCCCATCGCGGGCGCCACCGCACCCACGCTCGTGTAATCGGGATGCACGTAATTTGAAGGCAGCGGCTTGGTAGCCAGCTTGAACTGGTCGCAGCGGACAAATTCGGGGCCGCAGGGCCCCGGTGCGATCGCGAAGATTTTTTCGATCGGTTCGATATAAAAGTGGACGTCGAAGTGCGGGAGGTCATACACCTTGGGAGGGATATGTCCGTGCGGGTTCCAGTTCAGACCCACCCATTTGAATGGAATTTCCGGACGCCGGGCCGCGTCACTGGGCAGCGGGATGACCCACTCGTGGGTGCCAAAGCACTCTTTCTGCAGGTCAATCTTCCCGTCCTTGTTCCGGTCGAAACAGTGATGCCCGTCAGACATTTCGGTGGGAAGGCCGTCCAAAGCGCTCGCCTGGAAAACGATGCCAATGGCTTTGGGTGCCCCGTTCTTGTCAAACTCGGCGTAGCTGGACACCGTTCCCTTACCTACGCTGGAGCTGGCGCCGAGCGAACGCCCGGTTGATACACCAGCCTGCTTGGTGTCCGAACATCCCGGGATTGCGAGCATGGTCAACAACGCAACCACGAAATATTTCATGCCTTCCCCCCTTGTCCGTTTTTTACAGCGTTCCGTTAAGTTTTGATCTTATCCGCGTTTATCTGCGGTTCCATTATTGTTTTTCTTGGCGGCCTTGGCGTGCTTGGCGGTTCAGTTTCTGGTCTTATCTCGGTCTAGTTTCTCTCGCCGTTCTCTGCGATTCAATTTGGTCTTGTTCTTCTTGGCGTCTTGGCGCCTTGGCGGCTCAATATTTGATTCCTGTTTTCCTTCGTGTCCTTGGTGTCCTTCGTGTCTCAGCTTTTCTTGGCGTCTTGGCGTCTTGGCGGCTATTTTATTTCCCGCCAGGCGAAGCCCTCCTCCTGCGTCGCGATGGCGACCCAGTCTGGAGCGCAACCGAGAGCGCCGGCGAGAGCCGCCCGCGCCAGCTCCGGCGTGTTGTTCTTTTCCGAGAGATGCGCCGCGATCACGTACTGCAGACGGCTGCAATCCATCGCCCGCACCAGCTCCGCCGACGCTTCATTCGAGAGGTGGCCCAGCCGGCCCGCGATCCGGTTCTTGAGCTGTGCCGGATACGGGCCGTTCATCAGCATGTCGAGGTCGTGATTGCACTCGAGCACCAGCGCGTCGACGCCTGACAGCGCCTGCGCGATATGCGGCGTAGGACATCCCGTGTCGGTCAGCACGCCGAGCTTTACCTTGCCGTCGGAGACCACGAATTGCACCGGTTCGCGCGCGTCATGCGGAACCGTAAAGGGCGTGATTTCGGCGCCGCCGATTGCGAACGGCGTGTAGGCATCGATCAGCTTCGTCTTCGCGATCGAACGGCCTTCTGCGCCCAGGCCCGAGAGCGTTCCGCGCGTGAGGTAAACGGGGAGGTCAAAGCGGGACGCGAGCTTCGCCACTCCCCCGCCGTGGTCGCCGTGCTCGTGAGTGACGATGATCGCATCCAGATCAGCGGGCTCCAGTCCAAGACGCGTAATCCGGGCCGTGATTTCACCTGGCCCGAAGCCGCAGTCGAGCAGGACCCGTGTGCCGTTGGCTTCGATGAGAAGGGCGTTGCCCTTGCTGCCGCTGCCCAGTGATGCGAAGCGCATCACCGGCCGTGATTCGTGATTCGTGATTCGTGATTCGAAGTACTCAGCCTGCGGCCGGTTCTGATCTCACGATTCACGATTCACCATTCACCATTTACGATTCACGATTCACGATTCACGATTCACCATTCACGATTCACGTCACTTGAGCTGCTCGTAGAGCAGCGTGAGTATGCGGCCGGCAGTCTGGGACGATTCCTGCGCGCCGTCCTTGCCGAGCACCTTGACCTGGCAGCACGGGGCGGCGTCCTTCACTTCGATGCGAAACTGATCCTGCTTGGGCTTGTCGCTGCTGCCCCAGGTCGTCAGCCAGGAGAAAAAGCCCTTGTCATCGGCGCTCTTGTTGTCTATCTGCGGGTCGATGTAGCGCACGAAGTAGAGGCCCTTGGCGCGGTCGCGGTCCTCGACGGTGAAGCCGACGCGGTCGAGAGCGAGGCCCACGCGCCGCCACGCGCGGTCGAACTGCTCGTCGAGCGCCAGCAGGCTGGCGCCGTCGGGCCCGCTCGCCAGCTTTGCGCGCTGCGGTAACGCCGTGGGCGACGCAACGAGTGACTTGGCGCGGGACTCGTCCACGCCGAAGCGCGTCATCAGCCGGCCCAGCATCTCGGCTTCGAGACCGGGGTCAGGCGGGCGCGGCTGCCACATCGTTCTATCCTGATCCGAACTGATGTAGACCTCTTCCATGGCGCGGTGGCTGATGTAGATCTCGGTGGTGCCGGGCTCGGCTCCGCGCTCGAGCCGGGTGCGGAACTTGTCGCGCTGGCTGGTCGACGAGACCATGTCCAGTACCTTGCCCAGGAAGGCACGGAGCCATCCCTGGTCGGGCAGAGCCCGGGCACGGCTCTCCGCCCAATCGGTTTCCATCACGCCGGCGTCGGGCACCTCGATATTGACGATAAGGCCGGCCTCCTGCCAGAAACCCTTCACCACCGGCCATACCTGGTCGGGCGATCCCTTCACCACCAGCCAGCGCTGGCTGCCGTCGCGCACGATGCGCGCGTTGTCCTGCAGTGGCAGAACGCCGACGGCGCCGGTGCGTTGGGTCGCGCGATCGCGGTTGTACTCCGAGAAAGTGGTGCCGCCCTTGGGATTAATGTCCGGAATGGCGTAGCGGTCGTCGGTCCCGCCGGGGCGCGTCAGGTCCGGCGGCACGTCGAGCGGGGGCAGCTGGGTTGCCGACTTGTAGTCGACCTTCTTGCTGCCGAAGCCGCTCCCGCATGCGCCGAGCAAAATGACGGCGATGAGGCACAGGGCGACACGCACCGCTTCAAGCGGCCGCATAACGTGCTCCTTTAACGCCGGCCGCGATACCCGCGTGCTGCATCGCCTCGAGCACCTGCTCGTGACAGGCGGCCGACAGCGGTGTCAGCGGCAGCCGGATGCCGCCCTTGATGAGGCCCATCTGCTGCGCGGCCCACTTGACCGGTATGGGATTGGCCTCGAGGAACAGGTTGCGGTGCAGCGGCAGCAGCCGGTTGTTCGCGTCGCGCGCCCTCGCGAGGTCGCCGGCGAGCGCAGCAGCGCACATCTCGTGCATGAGTCGCGGGGCGACGTTGGCGGTAACCGAGATGACGCCGTGGCCTCCATAGAGAATCAAAGCAAGGGCCGTCGCGTCATCGCCGCTGAAGACGAGGAATTCCGGCGGCTTGCGGCGGATCAGGTCGGAGCCGCGCTCGAGATTGGCCGTCGCGTCCTTGATGCCGATGATGTTGGGAACCTGGGCGAGCCGCAGGGTCGTTTCGTTCTGGAGGTCGGCCACGGTGCGCCCCGGCACGTTGTAGACGATCATTGGCAGGTCCACCGCCTCGGCGATGGCCCTGAAATGGCGGTACAGCCCATCCTGGGTCGGCTTGTTGTAGTACGGAACCACCGAGAGGGTGCAGTCGGCCCCGGCTTCCCTGGCGTAGGCGGAAAGCTCGATCGCCTCGCTGGTCGCGTTGGCGCCGGTGCCGGCGACAACGGGAACGCGCTTCGCGGCGTGATCCACCGCGGTCTTGATCAGCAGCCGGTGCTCGTCCCAGTCCACCGTCGGCGACTCGCCGGTGGTGCCGACCACCACGATGCCATCGGTGCCTTCCTTGATGTGCCAGTCGATCAGGCGGCGGAACGCGTCGAGGTCAAGCGCGCCGCCTTCCAGCATCGGAGTAACGATTGCGACCAGGCTGCCCTGCAATGCGGCCATTTCCCGAATTTCCCTTATAAAACAAGCTCACGTGCCGTGAGAAACTGCGCAATTCTACCCTAATATGATTTCGTCGGGCTTCCCCGACGAAATCATCAGAAAAACTCATTTGAGCCAAAAAAATGCCGGGGGCGTGCAGATTTCAGGCGCGACCGGCCCGCGTTACATCGACAGGGCACCAATAGAGAAGTGCCCGGATTATCTACCGAGAGGAGTACTGGGTAAGGATTTTGTTGGCGCTAGCCGACGAAATACTATTGCTGGGAGCGGTAGAAACTGGCGAGGAAGGTTTCGACGTCAACCGTTGCCAGCTCGGCGACGAGTTCGCGGCAGGCTTTAGCCGGTTCGGCGATGGCCGTCGCCAGCGGCGTCCAGCTTGCGCACAGGACCTCGAGCCCATACCCAGCCAGCTCTTTTTGCTCCAGGTTGTCGAGTGTCGGGTCCATGTTGTTACTCTATAACGTCCGAGTTAAGAAACGGTTGAATGGTTCCAGGATTTTTTAAATTATCCTCGCGCAATGTTGCGCTATTGCGACAGGAATGCGCAAGAGCTTTCGTGATCTCCGGACGCCTGGTCTCATGTCCTATCCGTTGGTAGGCGAACTGTACTAGGAATTAGTAGGACTTAGGCCGGACAAACTCCCTATCCGGAAACCTTCGTCGCGCAGATGCGCTGGATCGCAGCCGGCTTGGGATCGGCAACGTGAAAGTCCTCGTAGGCGAGGACACGCAGCCGGCCACGGACCATCTCCAGCAACTCGCCCGGTTGGAGCAGGAAGGCGGGGTTGGAAGGCCGTCCATAGCGCTCGTTGCCGGCCGCGAAGGTCTCGTAGATCAGGACCCCTTCCGGCGCCAGGCTGTCCAGCAACCATGGGATCAGCGGCCGGTGCAGATAATTGACGACAACGATGCCCGCGAACCGCTCCCCCGGGTATGGCCACGGCGCTCCCTCCAGGTCGGCGGTGCGGGTGCTGACTCCCGGGATGCCGGCAAGCCGGGCCGGCATGGCGGGATCCCGATCCACCGCCTCCACCGGGTGGCCGAGCGCGGCGAAGTGGCGGGCATGGCGCCCATTGCCGCAGGCGATGTCGAGCACCCGCCCCCTCGCGGGCACCTGGTCGGCCCACCGGCATACCCAGGCGGAGGGGTTAGCAAGTTCGTGAGGGTCAAGAATCACAAATTAGCCGCCAAGGCGCCAAGAACGCCAAGAACGCCAAGAAAATCAAAACGAGTAATATAGATTAAAGTGGACGCTACGCGCCGCTTTAATTTCGCACATTCGAACGGACGGGCAGGCTCGCCGTTCAATGCGCGAACAAGCGACTTCAGGACAACAAGGGAAGGAAGAATTCATGGGAACCTGGCTGCGTCTCGCGGTCCTGTTTATCGCCACTTTCGCCTGTGCCGGCCCGGCGGCGGCCCAGCAGTACCCGGTCCGGCCGATTCGGATGCTCGTCGGCTTCCCCCCGGGCGGCGGCACCGACATCGTCGGCCGCATCGTGGCGCAGAAGCTCTCCGAAAACCTCGGCCAGCAAGTGATCGTCGAGAACCGGGGCGGGGCGACCGGCCTGCTCGCTGCCGAGCTCGCCGCCAGGGCCGCGCCCGACGGCTACACCGTGATGATGGCCCACATCGCCGCCATCTCCATCCTGCCCTCCCTGTACCCCAAGTTGTCCTACGACGCCGCCAAGGATTTCGCGCCCATCACGCTGGCGGCAATCGGGCCGAACCTCCTGGTGGTCCATCCCTCGGTCCCGGTGAAAAACGTAAAGGAACTGATCGCGCTCGCCAAGGCCCGGCCGGGCCAGTTGCACTACGCCTCGCCGGGAGGCGGCAGCGTACAGCACCTGTCCGCGGAACTGTTCAAGCTGCAGGCGAAGGTGGACATGCTGCACGTTCCCTACAAGGGCAGCGGGCAGTCCATCGTGGACCTCATCGCCGGCCACGTGCAGCTTAATTTCGATTCAGTGCCGCCGGTGCTGGGCCACGTGCGCCAGGGCCGGTTGCGCGCAATCGCCGTCACCTCGGCGAACCGCTCGGCGCTGATGCCGGAAATACCGACCATCAACGAGTCCGGCCTGCCGGGCTTCGACATGGGCACTTGGTGGGGGCTGGTCGCGCCGGCCGCGGTCAACAAGGACGTCGTGGCGAAGCTCTACGCCGAGTCGATCAAGGTGCTGAAGCTGCCCGACGTGAGGGAGCGGCTCGCCAACGTCGGCGCCGAGCCGGGCGGCAATACGCCCGAGCAATTCGGGGCGTTCATCCGCTCCGAGTCGGTGAAATACGCGCGGATCGTGAAGGATGCCAACATCAAAATAGATTAGCCGCCGATGAACGCCGATTCACGCCGATAAAAACAAAACTGAACCACGAAGGACACAAAGGACACGAAGGAAAGACAAGATCCATAATTGAACCGCCAAGACGCCAGGAGAAACGAGTAACAATCCAAAGCAAACGGGCACGCGAGCGTGCCCGTTTGTATTCTCCGAGCCGGAAATCTGTTTACTTCCGCGATTCCCGCCAAAGCATGACCGCGAGACCGGCGGCGATCACGATGCCCAGTACGCTCGCCCACAGCGGCACGGCGGCGCCGTTAATGGTTACGTCCCACCCGTAAACCAGGCGCAGGAGATGGACGAGCGCGACCAGGGCGAAGACCACGACAGCAAGCATCGTGAATGGCCTGTTCATGATGTGCCTCCCCAGATCAGAGTAATTGACCGCACTAAAGTACCCTTAAATGTCAGAGTCGCGCAGCGCGAAGATCTGGCCGGATGATCTGATTAATGAGTCTCCGCTGCAATCGATCCTCTTTTTACATCTCTCAGCAATCGCTCGACGATCAGGCGCATGAAATAAAAGCCGAGTTTTGGGTTCTGATAGTAAAGGCGGTAGATCATTTCGTCGGTCATTCGATAGAGCTCGCCATCGGTCGCGCAGATGATGCTCTGAGTGCGTCTCTTGTCAGGGGAGAAGAGCCCTATCTCACCGATCAGTTCACCCGGTCCCAGTATCTGATCATGCTCCTGAAGTTTCACCTGACCGCTGGCGATGTAACTGACCCCATCCGCGAGCTCTCCTTTGCGGTACAGAACCTCGCCGGCTTTAAACGTCCGGCGCGTCATGTGGGGCAGCAGCCACTGCGAAACCGGGGAATCGTGAGTGGCGCGCGCGATTTCCCTGGAAAGCTTCTGGATTTCCCACATGCGCATTGCATTGAGCGGCAGCAGGACGCCGTGGAGCACGAGTTCCGGCAATGACGAGTGGACGTAGCCGTAGGCAATGAAGAAAACGTTGCTCGCTATCGCGAGCGCGCGAAGCGGCAACATGCTTTTCATCGAGTAGCTGGTGAAATAAAGCGCTGCTGCGATGAGTCCCAGCGCGGTTCCAAGGTCCAGGGTCATGGTTCTTGTCCTCCTGATCGCTTGTGGTTTGTTGTTTGCTCCACGCCCCGTTACTCACGAAAGCTTCTGGAGCAGCGCCTTTGCCGCCTTCAAGTCGGCCGTGTCGAAGCCCTCCGTGAACCAGCCGTACACGCCGGCGAGCGCAGTGTGCGCCTCCTCCCGCCGGCCCTGGCGGTCGAGCAGCCGCGCGAGGCTGGTGGCGGCGCGAAGCTCGAACGATTTCGCGTCTCGGCTTCGTGCAAGAACGATCGCGTCACGGAAACGCCGTTCGGCCTCGCTCGCGCCCGATATCGCGGATTTCAGAATCAACTCTCCTTCAATGCGTAATATCTCAGGCGCACAAAAATATCTGCGAACATTTTCGTCGATCGCTGCGAGCACCGACCGGCCCTGCTCCGCATCCCCGGCTTCCGCGCAAAGTGCAGCGAGAATGCAGAGTGAGAATGCCGTTCGCGAGGCGGACAGCGCGCTCGATTTGACGCGGCGGTGCAGGTCATCGAGGACTTTCGTATTGAGTCGCCGATCGCTGATCGCATGACAGATCACCATCGCGCCCTCGAGGTGGCTCGCGAGCCCGTGCGAACCTGCCGTGGAAATGACCCGCTCGGCATATCGTGCGGCAGCCTCACCCTCACCACGCTGGTAGTGAATCCAAGCTGCAAACGCGTGCGCTATCCCAATAGTCGTCCCGTGTCGGAGATCTTCGGCCAGGCGCAGCGCGTCGTGCGACGCGTTGAGGGCGCTGTCGGGAAAGCCAAGCACCCAGCGGTTGTGGGCAAGATGCCAGTGGCAGCAGGCGCCAGGATCGTGACCACCGTAGACGTACGTTTGCGATGAATGCTGCTCGCGGTCGTAAAGGGCGATCCCGCGCTCCATGTGAGCGAGCGCCGTCTTGTGCTCTCCCATTGCAATGAGGGTCGGCCACATTGTGTGGTGCGCTTCCAGGAGCCGGCCCGTGTCGTCGCCATTCTCTGTAGCGGCGAGAAGTTGTGCGCCGGCATTGACTGCAGCCGCGTATTCGCCTCGGTGGAAATTGACATACCAAAGACCCCAGAGCACAGGGAAGCGGCGCGACGCGTCGCCGAGACGATCCACCAGATCGCGCGCGTGCGTGTAAGAGGCTTCCACCTCCCGCGAGGACCCACCCTTGATCCCGATGAGCGCCGGGCCAAGCGCAATGTGAATATCGAGGGCCTCACTCAAGGATTGCACAGTCTCCGGGCTTTCATCCAGAAGCCCCAGCACCTGCTCGAAGAATCCGATCGCCTCACGATCGGCCGAGCGCGCGACGGCCTTGGCACCCGCCTGACGAAGGTACTGAACTGCCTTTGCGATTAACCGGCCCCGCAAAGCGTGGTGCGCGAGCAGTTCGACCTGCTCGGCCAGGCGATCGGCGTAGAGCCGCTCGATCGCCTCCACGGTCGCTGCGTGGAGCGCACGCCGCCGATCCTGGAGCACGCTCCCATAAGTGACCTCGTGCGTCAGCGCGTGCTTGAACGCATACTCGAGGTCGGGGAACAGCTGCGCCTCGTAGACAAACTCGGCGGTCTGGAGCTGTGCCAGGCAGCGCCGCAGCGCTTCCTCGTCTATGTCGACAATCGCCTGCAGGAGGGCGAAGGGAACATGGGTCCCGATTACCGCGGCAGCCTGAAGCAGGCGCTTTTCCTCCGGGTCGAGCCGATCGATGCGCGCGGCGATGATTGCCTGAACGGTAGCAGGCACCTGCAACGCGTCAGGCGCCTGGACGAGGCGATAAGCGCCGCGCTCGCCGACCAGTGCGCGCGTCTCGACCAGCGTGCGGACGCTCTCTTCCAGGAACAGCGGGCTGCCCTCCGTCCGCTTGATCAGGAGCCGCTTGAGCGATCCGGTGCTCGGGTCAAGGCCGACAAGTGCGTCGAGGAGATCTTCAGCACTCTCCGGCGGCAAGGGGTCGATGTGGAGCTGGCCGTAGTAAGTCTTGTTCGCCCAGCCGTGCCGGTACTCCGGCCGGTAATTGACCGCGAGCAGGATACGCGAGGCGGGCAGGCTCTCGACGAGACTGTCGAGGAACGCCTGGGTCTCGCTGTCGATCCAGTGCAAATCCTCGAACACCAGCATCATGGGATGGACCTGGTTCTCGCGCAGAAGGATTCGTTTGATCGCTGCGAGCGTCTGGCGGCGGCGTTCGGCCGGCTCCAGCGCGAGGAACGGGCTGTCCTCCGGCAGCGCATCGAGCAGCCACAGCGCGACCGGGACCGTGTCCTTGAGCGCTTCGTCGAGCGTGAGCAGCCCGCCTGTCACCTTGATTCGAATCCCGCGGATGTCATCGCGCGCATCGATCTTGAAGTAGCTGCGCAGGAAATCGGCAAGCGGCAGGTAGGGCGTCGCCTTGCCGTAGGAAACCGATCCTGCCTCGAGAATCAGCCAGTCCTGAACATGATGAGAATGGATGAACTCGTAATAGAGCCGCGATTTTCCGACGCCCGGTTCGCCCACGACCGCCACGATCCGGCCGCGTCCCC
>CAZCGD010000488.1:0-3022 GCA_964498105.1 uncultured Streptomycetaceae bacterium | reverse complement strand
GGCGCCACTGCACCAGCCGCACAACCTGGCTGCCGTGCGCGTGCTGATGAAACTGCAGCCGGACCTGCCCCAGGTCGCCTGCTTCGACACCGCGTTTCACCGTACCCAGCCGGCGACGGCCCAGAACTTCGCGCTGCCGCGTGAAATCACCGCCGCCGGCGTGCGGCGCTACGGCTTTCACGGGCTGTCCTACGAATACATCGCCAGCGTGCTGTCGCGGTATCTCGGCGCACGGGCCGACGGGCGCGTCATCGTGGCGCATCTCGGCGCCGGCGCCAGCCTGTGCGCGATGCGCGGGCGCCGGAGCATCGCGACCACCATGGGCTTCACCGCCCTCGAGGGGCTGATGATGGGAACGCGCAGCGGATCGATCGATCCCGGCGTGCTGTTCTACCTGATGCGGGAGCGGTCCATGAGCCCGGCCGCGGTCGAGGACCTGCTCTACCGCCGCTCGGGCTTGCTCGGCGTGTCCGGAACGAGCGGCGACATGAGGGAACTGCTGGCGAGCCGCGACCCGCGCGCGCAGGAAGCAGTCGAGCTATTCTGCTACCGGGCGGCGCGGGAGATCGGCTCGCTCGCGGCGGCCCTCGGTGGACTCGATGCGCTCATCTTCACAGCCGGCATCGGCGAGCGCGCGGCACCGGTGCGCGCCGCGATCTGCGCGCAATCAGGATGGTTAGGCGTCGAACTGGATGAAACCGCAAACCGGGAGCATCGCGCCCTCATCAGCGCGCCGGGCAGCAAGGTAACCGTCTGCGTGATACCCACCGACGAGGAAATCGTCATCGCCAAGCATACGCAGCGGCTGCTTGGCGCCGAAGGATGAACGTGGAACGTGGAAGGATGATCGTCGCGCTTCGCGCGACAACGACAGGTCCCGACCTCTCGTCTCCTTCGGTCGGGAACCCGTTCCGCGAGAAATTTAATTGATTCGATTAGCTGCTGACCGGACGCCCGTGAAAGGTCAGGGCTTTTGAGCTACACGCGCAGCGGGGGATCATCCTTCCACGTTCATCCTTCATCCTTGATCCCGTTTTGACCGCCGGTCAAAACGGGATGTCGTCGTCCATCTGGTCGAAGGCCCCGCCTTTCTTCCCGGCGGCTTGCGGTTTGCCGCCACCGCCGCCGGCACCAGCCGTAGCCGTGGCCGGTTCGCGCGCCATCGGCTCCGCGCCGCCGCTGCTGCTGCTGCCGCCGCTGCGGCTGCCGAGCAGCTGCATGCGGTCAGCCACTATTTCGGTCGTGTACTTGTCCTGGCCCTCCTTGTCCTGCCACTTGCGGGTGCGGATGCGCCCCTCGACGTACACCGGGGAGCCCTTCTTGAGGTACTCGCCCGCAACCTCGGCGACCTTGCCGAACATACTGATGCGGTGCCACTCCGTGTGCTCCTGCTGCTCGCCGCTCTTGCTCTTCCACTTTTCGGAGGTGGCGATCGAGAAGTTCGTAACAGCATCGCCGCTGGGGAGGTATCGAGTCTCGGGGTCTTTTCCGAGGTTGCCGATCAGTATCACCTTGTTTACTGAAGCCATTTTTTACTCCTATCGGATAGAGTGATTGAGTGATTAAGTCACTGGTTGAATTCTGTTCGTCAAACGCGCCTCTGTCCACCGCCGGGCGCGGCCACCGCAACAATCCATATAACGAGCAAGGCCGTGCTAAAGATGACAACGCCCGTGGTCCCCCAGCGCCCATACAGGAAGCCGCCCGCGGCAGCCCCGAAAAAAGTGCCAAAAAACTGGAGACTGGCGAATACGCCGATTGCGATCCCCCGGCTCTCCCGCGGGGCAATCCGGGACACCTGCGAGGGTAATCCCGCTTCCAGCACGTTGAAAGCAGTGAAGAATGCCAGCAACAGCGCCGCGAGACCCCACACTCCGCCCTTGAGCAGCGGCAGCAGCAGTTGCGTGGCAAGGAGAACGGCGATGGCCCACGTCAGTATCGCCCGCAGCCGTTCGTGGCGCCCCGGACCGAGCACCGCGGGCAGCATCAGCACGAACGAGCCCAGCATGACCGGCAGGTAAACCTGCCAGTGCTGGTCCACGGGCAGCCCGGCGGCGCGCAACTCCAGCGGCACCGCAATGAACAGCGCCATCAGCACGGCGTGCAGAGCGAATATGCCGTAATCGAGCCGCGCGAGCTGCGGGTCGCGCAGCACCGTGGCGAACTGTTCCAGGCTGCGCGCGCCGGCCGGCCGCGGTGGCTGCGGGGCATCGGGTACCAGCGCGTACATCACCCACATCGAGACCAGCACCAGCACGCCGGTCATCACGAAGATGCCCGGCACGCCGATCACGCGGTTCAGCCACGGCGATAGCACCAGCGACAGGGCGAACGTGCCGCCAATGGTGGATCCGATCATCGCCATCGCCTTGGTGCGATGCTCGTCGCGCGTCAGGTCCGCCGTCATCGCCATCACCGCAGCAGACACCGCCCCCGCGCCCTGCAGCATGCGCCCCAGGATTACGATGGTGATGTCGCTGCCGAGCGCCGCTACGAAGCTGCCGAGGGCGAAAATCGCGAGCCCGACGTAGATCACAGGTTTCCTGCCGTAGCGGTCGGACCACCAGCCGAACGGGATCTGAAGAATGGCCTGCGTGAGGCCGTAGATGCCGATCGCGATGCCCACCAGGGTCAGGTTGTCGCCCCCCGGCAGGTCCTCGGCGTAGATCGCGAACACCGGCAGGATCACGAACATGCCGAGCATGCGCAGCCCGAAGATGCCGGATAGGCTGAGCGCCGCGCGCAACTCCTCGCGGCTCATACGGTCTGCAGGGGGCATGAAGCAGGTTGGGAAAAAGCAGAAATCTTGGGTATATTAGCAGGTTCAGGATCGATCCTCGGGACCTTGGCCTCTCACCGACCCACCGTCGTAGCGCTGCGTGCCGCCGATCCCGAGGCCGCGAAGGGAACCGAGTACATCCGCGTGCGCGGCGCGCGCACGCACAACCTCAAGAACATCAATCTCGAGCTGCCGCGGCACCGCCTGATCGTGATCACCGGGCTGTCGGGCTCGGGCAAGTCG
>CAZCGD010000487.1:0-17329 GCA_964498105.1 uncultured Streptomycetaceae bacterium | reverse complement strand
TGAGGAATGAGCGAATCAAAGACTGCTACCCGCCCGAAATTTGCTTATGTCGGGTGCTTTACTACTGAAAAGCGCAAAGCGCGCGGCAAGGGTGTCGCGGTGTTCAGGATCGATCCGGCAACGGGCGCGTGGACCTACGTTGACGCGTGCGACGCGGTTCCGAACCCGCATTACGTGTGCCTGGATCACACGCAGCGGTTTCTCTATTCGGCGCACGGCGACAGCTCGGAAATCTGCTCCTACGCGATCGACCCGCAGAGCGGGAAACTGAAGTTCCTGAACAAGCAGCAGACCGGCGGCGACAATTCATCCACCGTCACGCCGGATCCGAGCAACCGCTACGTTGTCCTCGCCAATGGCCCCGGCGTGGCGGTGTTCCCGATCAGCGCAGACGGCGTGCTGGCGCCGCGCTGCGACCTCGTGATTCCCGAGGGCGAACCCGGACCGTTCCGGGACGAACAGGAGGGCCCGCACCCCCACCAGGCCGTGTTCGACCTGACCGGCCGCTTCGTCGTGGTGCCCGACAAGGGCCTGGATAGGGTGCTCGTCTTTCGCTTCGACGCCGCACGCGGCAAGCTCGTGCCCTGCGACCCGCCGTTCGTGAAGGCCCGCTACGGCGCGATTCCGCGCCATATCGCCTTCCATCCCTCACGGCCGTACGCGTACGTGGTCAACGAGCAGGACTCCACCGTCAACGCCTATCACTGGGACACCGGGCGCGGCGTGCTCAAGCCGTTCCAGAGAGTGCCGACGACGCCGACCACCTACGTCGGCGACAACACCGCAGCCGAGATCGCCATACTGCCCTCGGGGAAGTTTCTTTACGCCTCGAACCGCGGGCACGACAGCGTTGTGATTTACTCCGTTGAACGCAACACGGGAACGATCGAGCCCATCGGTTGGGAATCGGTGCAGGGAAAAAAGCCGCGCTTCTTCGGCCTCGACCCGGACGCGAGCCATCTCTACGCCGCGAACGAGAACAGCCACACCATCGTCGAGTTCAGGATCAATCACGAAACCGGCAAGCTCACGCCGACGGGGCAGGTGATCGAAACCGGCAGCCCGACGTGCATCGTGTTCGCCACGAAGTAACTCACACGGCGAACACTAAGGCAAAAGGAAAAAGGCAAAAGGCAAGAGGACAAAGAGTTCTTCGTTACCCGTAGTCATCTCGTGGCTAGTGCTATCGATCTGGACTCTTGCTTGTTATTCCCGCCGATTGTGTCTATTGTTCCGCACAGATTCCAAGTGACGGAGCGAAGCGAGAATGTCACGATTGCGCCAGCCCTGCCTGCGCTGGTTGAGTGCGCTGCCGTTCTTGCGGATTCCTTTTACCTTTTCCCTTTTGCCTTTTGCCTTGGCGCTCGGCGTGGACGCGAGTGCTGCGTCTGCGCCGGCGTATCCGTCGAAGCCGGTGCGGCTGCTGGTTGGCTTCAGTCCCGGCGGCGGGACCGACGTCGCGGCGCGGATCATCGCCAGGAAACTGTCCGAGATGTGGGGCCAGCAGGTGGTGGTGGACAACCGCGCTGGCGCCGGCGGCCTGCTCGCGTTCGAGATGACGGCCAGGGCGAACCCGGACGGCTACACTCTTCTCGCGTCGAGCCCGAGCTTCGCGATCCAGGTGAGCCTCGCCGCCCGGCTGCCATACGACCCGATCCGCGATTTCGCGCCGGTCACGCAGGCGTCCGCGGCTCCCTACATACTGGTCCTGCACCCGGGCGTCGAGGCGAAATCGGTGAAGGAGCTGATAGCGCTGGCAAAGGCAAACCCGGGCAAGCTCGACTACGCGTCGGGCGGCATCGGCAGCGCGCAGCATCTGGCCACCGAGCTGTTCAACCTGATGGCCGGTATCAGCATGGTGCACGTTCCCTTCAAGGGCGCCGTCAGCATCCCCGACGTGATCGCGGGCCGCGTGCAGATGGTGTTCAGCGGCGTGCCGCAGGCGCTGTCTCACGTGCAGGCGGGCCGCCTGCGCGCGGTGGGCGTCACGACGCCCAGGCGCTCCCCGGTGGTGCCGGATGTGCCCACCATCGCCGAGGCGGGCGTCCCCGGCTACGACGTGACGGTCTGGTACGGCATCTTCGTGACGGGCGGCACGCCGCGGCCGATCGTTGCCCGTCTCAACGCCGATTTCGTGCGCGCCATCAACGCGCCCGAGGTGCGCCAGCAGCTCACCGCGATGGGCCTCGAGCCGATCGGCAATTCCTCCGAGCAATTCAACAAGACTGTCCGCTCCGAGATCAAGCAGTGGGGGCAGGTGATACAGCGGGCGGGAATCAAACAGCAGTAAATCCTGTCTCTCGTTTTCCTCTCGTATCCCGGCGATTTCCTGGTTCAAATTTCCTGTCGTTGATGAGCGACAAGCCAGCTCGCAAAAGTTCAGAAACCGGATGTCTTAATTTCACCTCACTATTCGGCCAAATTTCTCACGCAGCGTTTCCTTCTGAGACATAAGTCCTGAGGTCCCCGACTATTGTGGGCAACTATTGTCCGGCTGCCCTATCGTAGTGAGAGCAGTCGGACAGTGGAAGGGGGTTTCCATGACAGACCTGAATAACTGGATGGTATGGCCCGACAACACCGTGTTGTCCGTGCTGGTCGTGCTGCTCGTCGCAATGATTTTGCTCTATGCGGCGCGCGTTCCCATGCACGGCCTCATCCGCGCCGCCGGCCATGCGCTCGGCGGGCCCTTGCGCCTCGGCGCGCGCTGGCTCGCCACCGTGGCGGACGAGATGAAGCAGAGGAACAAGGCCGTTCTGCTCGCGCATGGACGCCTCGAAACGGGCCAGCGCGTCGAGCGTGAGTTCGAGCGCATCGGTGTCCTGGTCACGCGCGACCTGCAGGGCTATCCGACCCTGCAGCGCAAGCTGCTCGAGGAGATCACGCGCGTCGAGGAGGATTACAAGAAGTGCGGTGAGGTGCCGCCGCCGCCTCCCGACTGGGTCGAGGCGGTGGCCGCAGTCGCGCAGATCAAGACCGGCGGCGGCGAAGTGGTCCAGAAGATCCTCGTGGAAATTCGCGATTCGATCCAGCGCATCCACGACAAGGCCATAGCCGAGTATCGCCGCGCCTACCAGAGGCGGCATGGCATCCTGGCGGGGTTCATGCCGTACTGGCGGTCCGTCGACAAGGTCATGAAGCAGGTCGACAGGAAGATGGCGGACGTGCAGGAAAGCGCGACGGCCGTGGACGCGCAGATGGAGAAGTACAGGCGGATCGTGGCCAGTACCGACGAGGCGGAGACCGCCCTGACCAACTCCTCCTACACCCAGTTCACGATTTCCATCATCGTGCTGTGGATAGCGCTGGGCGGGGCGTTCATCAACTTCAAGCTGATCGCGCTGCCGATGTCGGAAATGGTCGGCGCGGGCGACTATATCACGGCGTCGCTGCGCACTTCCGAGGTGGCTGCACTGATCATCATCCTGCTCGAGGCGTCGATGGGCCTCTACCTGATGGAATCGCTGCGCATCACGCACCTTTTCCCGCGCATCTCCAGCCTGAACGACCGCACGCGGCGCCGCATGATCTGGATATCGCTCGCGTTGCTGGTGACGCTGGCTGGGATCGAGGCGGCCCTGGCGCTGATGCGCGACATGCTGATCACCGACAAGCAGGCCTTGCTGCAATCGCTCGCCACGGCGCCGGCAGCGGCGTCCGGCGAAGGCTGGATCGCGCGCATCCCGACGGCCGGCCAGATGATACTGGGCTTGATTCTGCCGTTTGCGCTGGCCTTCGTCGCGATCCCGCTCGAATCCTTCATCCATTCGTCGCGGACCGTGTGCGGGGTGCTGGCGGTGGATTTCGTTCACGTGCTCGGTTTTGTGCTGCGCGTGCTCGGCAACCTGGTACGGCTGGCGAGCCGCGTGCTGCTGCACGCCTACGATCTCCTGATCGTGCTGCCGCTGATGGCCGAGCAGCTGGTGAAGTCGGTGCGCGCCCGCGAGCCGAGGATGAAGGCGCGCCCGCTGGATGCCACTGACAACCGTGCAAGTCCCTTTTGACGGAATTCGATCGTGTTCAGTCGAGCATTCAGGAGAGGCTCGACAAGGTGAGAGTCCGCAACTTCCCGATCAGCCTGGAGCGGCTCGACGCCATCTTCGCCAAGAGCTAGCATTACTGTTCCTGGGTGGAGATTGCCGTGCCCGTTTTTGAATGCGCTGCCGGCGTGCAGATGCACTATGTCGTGGACGACTACACCGACCCGTGGCGCAGGCCCGAGACGATACTGATGCTGCATGGCAACTGCGAGAGCGGGCAGGCGTGGTACGGCTGGGTGCCGCATCTCGCGCGGCATTACCGCGTGGTGCGGCCGGACATGCGCGGGTTCGGGGCCTCGACACCGATGCCGGCGGATTTCAAGTGGCCGATGGACACCGTCATCGGCGACTTCGTCAGGCTGATGGACCACCTGAAGATCGACCGTTTCCACCTGGTTGCCGCCAAGATCGGCGGCGTGATCAGCCGTAGCTTTGCCGCGCGCCAGCCGCAGCGCGTGCAGACGCTCACCATCGTCGGCTCACCGCCGCCGGTACGGGGCGACCGCGACACGCGGGCCCAGCGGGTGAAGGAGGTCGAGGAACAGGGCATCGAGCGCTGGGCGCGCCGCAGCATGGGCTCCCGCCTCGGCAGCCAGTTCCCAAAGGAGGGGGCCGAGTGGTGGATCAGGTTCATGGCGCGCACGCCGCTATCCACCGAGATCGGCTTCGTCGGCACCATTAATTTTTCGGAGAACAGCGCCGACCTGCCGCGCATCGCCTGCCCCACGCTGGTGATCATCACCGAGGGCAGCAGCCACGCATCGGTTGCCGAGACGGAGGCGTGGGTCAAGCAGATACCGAATTCCTCGCTGTTGGTGCTGCCGGGCGATTCCTTTCATTCCGCCGCGACCGACCCCGACCGCTGCGCCCGGGAGACCCGCGAGTTCATCGCCCGCCACGGCATGGCGGGGTAGAGGAGGAGGGATGAGGGACGGGGCTGTTCCAGGTTCCAGGTTCCAGGTTCAAGGTTCAAGGTTCAAGGTTCAAGGTTTAACTTGAAACTTTGAACTTTGAACAGGGTGTCACCCGTATCTCGTTGGTTCTCAGTCATTGCCGGCATATTTGCCGGCGGTATCCGGGAACAGGTTCTTGACGATCTTGAACTTGGTGATGTCCACGGTGCCGTCCATGTGGAGGTACATGGAAGCGTCGCGGTAGAGCTTCTCGATGCCGAAGTCGAGCATGACGCCGTTGCCGCCGTGCAGCTCCATGGCGTGCTTGCACACTTCCAGCACGGCCTCGGAGGCGTAGAGCTTGACCATGTTGCACAGCACCTCGGCTTCGGGGGACTTCTCGTCCACGGCGCGCGACGCCTCGCGCAGCAGGCCGCGCACCGCGCAGATCTTGGTTGCCATTTCGGCGAGGCGCAGGGCGGTCGCCTGGTGCTTGATCAGCTTCTTGCCGCCCTGCACGTAATCCTGGACGTACTTGGCGGTTTCCTCGAACGCGCGCACCCCGACGCCCAGGTTCTTCGAGCCCTGGATGATCTTACCGGGACGGAAATAGACGCCGGCCTTGGCGAGCGCCACGTCCTGCACCAGGCAGTGGTCCTTCGGCACCGCGCAGTCCTCCAGCACGATCTCGCCGTTGTTCATGAAGCGGCCGCCGAGGGTCTCGTTGCAGCGCGCCACCGAAAAGCCCGGCGTGTCGCGCGGCACCAGGAAGCAGGAGGTGCCCTTGGTCATGCCCGCGCCTGGTTTGGTGGTGGCGTACACCACGTACAGCTTCGAGTCCCAGGCGTTGGTGATGAACTGCTTGCGGCCGTTGATCACCCATTTGTCGCCTTTCAGCTCGGCGCGGGTGTGCATCATCGCTTCCGGCACGTCGTAGGGCAGCCAGCGGTCGGAGGCGCCGCGCGGCTCGGTCAGGCAATGCGACAGCAGGAAGGTCGGGTCTTTCACCACCTCCGGAAACCATCTTTCCTGCAGGTGGCGCGGCGCGATATTTCGGAGCAGCACCGAGACCTTCCAGATCTGCACCAGCTTCTCCGCCAGGCCGCAGTCCCCACGGGAAATCTCTTCGGAGATCACGGCAAAGGTCTGCGTTTCCGTCTTGGGATCGAGCGGCGTGCCGCCGAACTCCTCCGGGACGCCGAGCGTGCGGATGCCGATCTTGCTGGCGACTTCGAGGATCCTGCGCGGCAGGCGCTGGTCGGGATTCATATTCCATTCCGCCTGCCAGTTCTGGCGCGTGAACGGAATCACGTGCTCGTTCGCAAACTTGCGGGTGACGTCCCGCATCATGCGGGTGTCTTCGGGCAGCCCGCGGTCGACCATTTCATCCAGTAGCATCTTTCAATTCCCAGGTAATAGGTGATATGGCTCAGCCAGCCTGCTGAGAGCGCCTAACATAATGAAACACACGCTGCGCTGTCACGGTTTTGGCAACGCGAGACCAGCGGCACTGCCGGATCTCGCATTGGGCGTGCACCGAGCCCATAGCCGCGGGCCAAAACCGTGCCAGCCCAAGGGGGTTGCGGCCAGAATCGCCGCCAGCTTTGTCGCGAGGCTTGCCAATACATCGAGTATTGGCTGCACCTCGCTTCGCGCTACCGACGATTCTGACTCGCAACGCACGCGCGTTTCATCATGTTAGGCACTCTAAGCGCTGCGCCTGGAGCGCCAGGACATCAAGGCCAGAGCGATCAACGCCAGGCTCAGGACCGGCATGGCGTATTCGAGAAAGCCGTGCGTCAGGCCGCCGGCGACGCCTTTCTCCTGAAGCATTCCGATCGTCACGTGCCACGAGCTGCCGTAATAAAAGGCGAGGCCTGAAGGCACCGTAGACAGGCCGAAATCCGGCGTCAGCGCAATCATGCGGAAGACGCGGGTTGCGTAGAACGATAAATAGACGGTTGACGCCAGTATCACGACGAGACGCCAGTACGCGAAATTCAGGACCACCGCCAGACACGCGAGCAAACCGCAGAAGCCAATTGGCCACACCGACAGCGGGATATCAGGAGAGTAAAAAAGAGCCGCCAGCAGCGCATAAATGGACCACGCGGCAACGGCACATGCGCCTGGCGCACTCGCGATGGGATGTGGTCTGTGCGCTTCGTTCATGCGTTCTAACTTTAGGGATGAGGGAAGGAGCTGTTCCGGGTTCCGGGTTCCAAGTTCAAGGTTCAAGGTCCAAGGCTCAACTTGGAACTTTAAACTTGGAACTTTGAACGGGGTGTCACCCGACACTCCTCCCTCATCCCTCGAGCTTTTTCCCCTTTTGCGCTATTGCAACGGGGAAAAAGCGGACGGCATGACTATCTTGTTTTCCTGCTGCACCAGGTGGTAGTCCGGCAGCCCGGCCTTCTTGGCGACGACCGAAGGCGGCCACACGCCGAGCTCGCGCAGCTTGTTGCGGAGCGCCCAGCGCTCATCGAGCGTTTTGTAGGGCCAGATATGCAAGAACTGGTTGAGTCCGCCGAGCTCGGAGTAAAGGATCGCGGTGGCGGGGCCGTGCTTCAGCCGGTTGGGGATCGCGTGCTCCCATGCCTTGGTGAGGTTCGGCAATTGGCCGGCGGCGTAGGTGTAGAGGCGCATCTCGAAGAACGGTCCCTGCTTGCCCGGTTTCATTTCCGGCGAGAACGCGAACGGGAGGAAAATCTCCGAGCGCTGGCGCACCATGAACTCGGCGGTCTTGGGCGGCCACTTGCCGGCGCCTTCCTTGACCGCGGTGTCGCGGATCCTGGTGCGCTCCTCCAGGTCCTTGTACGGCCAGACGTGAATGATCTGGTTGAGCGGGCCGATCTCGGTGTGCCAGAACGCGGCGAGCTGGGAGAACTTCTTGCGGAATTCGTAGGCTTCGGCGAAGCGCTTCTCGAGTTCGGGCAGGCTGTGCGGCTTGAGATCGTAGGTTCTGAATTCGTAGATCATGATCGGCCCCCTTGTGTAGAAATAATGGACAGGATTTACAGGATTAACAAGATAGAATCCGAACAGAAATCATGTAAATCCTGTTAATCCTGTCTATTCGAATTTCGGGTAATTAAGGTTTTGGAACGGCGCCCGGAACCGGCCCGACCGAGGCAGGCGCGCTTGAAGTCAGGCCGGTAACTTTACTGCGAAGCGCGGCGCTTGGCCAGCGCTTCCGTCCACCCTGTGAACGAGGGTGGACGGAAGCGTTCCAGGTTCAAAGTTCCAGGTTCCAGGTTCCGAGTTCAAGGTTTGATCCAGAACTTTGAACTTTGAACTTTGAACATTGAACCTGGAACAGCGTGTTCGCTACTTTTGTTCGACGAGCGCGCCGATCAGCTTGCGGGCGGCGGGGCTGTACCAGTCGGCCGGGCCCCACAGGCGCGCGAGCACGACGCCCTTCCTGTCGATCAGGTAGGTGACGGGCAATCCAAAGGCGCCGTAGAGCAGCCCGACTTCGCCCTCCGGATCCATCAGGATCGGGTAGTTCAGCTTCAGTTCCTTGACGAAGGCGAGCGCGTCCGGCCGCTTGTCCTTGACGTTCACCGCCACGATCTCCAGTCCCTTGCCTTTGAACTCCCGGTAAAGGCGCTCCATGGACGGCATTTCCTCCCGGCAGGATTCGCACCAGGTGGCCCAGAAATTCAGAAACACCACCTTGCCGCGGAAGTCCTTGAGGGAAACTTTCTTTCCGCCCGGGTCGGGGAGGGTAAAGTCCGGCGCGGCCTGCCGCTCCTTCAACTCCTGCAGCTTGGGCACCGCCTTGAAATCGGGGGCGCCGGCACTCTGGGCCTGGAGCGGCCCGCCGGCAAGGAAAAAAACTACGGCCAGCAGGAGCTGGCCGCGGGAAAGGCTACGACACCGACTACCACCCATCATGCATTACCCATCACTTATCACATGCCGAGCTTCGCCACTTCCGCGAGCAGAGCTTCGTTTGACAGCAGCGGCTCTTTTGGCGCCAGCACTTTCTTGTAGCGGACGACGCCCTGCTTGTCGACGATGAAATAGGAACGTTGCGCCAGCCTGCGCTCCGGGATGAGCACGCCATAGGCATCGATGGTCTTCAGATCCGGCGCGTCGCTCACCAGCGGGAAGTTCAGCTTGAGAAAATCGGCGAAGGCCTGCTGCGAAAAACGCACGTTGGAGCTGATGCCCACGATCTCCGTGCCGGCTGCCTCGAACTTCGAATAGTCGTCCCTACTGGACGACAGTTCTTTTATTCAGGTCGGCGTGAAGTCGAGAACGTAGAACTGGATGATGACGTTCTTCTTGCCGGCGAGGTCGCTCAGCTTGAGGTTTCCGCCTTTGGTGCTCGGCAGGTTGAAATCCGGGGCCTTGTCTCCCACCTCCAGCGCTGCCGCGGTGCCGGACAGGCCGGCAAGCGACAAGGCCAGTACCATCGCCGTAACGAAACCGAATGTCTTCATATATCTCCTTGTATCAGTGCGACCACCAGCGCAAACAACCCAGACATACGGATCATTCCCCGGCGTTGCGTAGTATGGAGGAAAAAGGAGGCAAAAGGCAAAAGGGAAAGAAGAAGGGGGAAGGGAGAAGGGAGACGGGGCGGCGCTGGCTATCCTGTCTGCTAAAGTAGCCTTCTCTCAAGTGAGATGGAGTCGGCAAGTGAATAAGGCGGCGCTACGCATTGGCCTGATGGTTCCGGCCAATAACACGACAATGGAGGGGGAACTGCTCGAGTGGCTGCCGCAGGGCGCCACCTGCCGGACGCTGCGCATACCGCGGCAGCGGGGGCTGCTGACGATGGCCGACATCCCGGCCTACGTCGGGCAGGCGGAATCCCTGGCGCGGGCATTCGCTGACGACCCGGTGGACCTGGTTGTTTATGGCTGCACTGCCGCCGGCATACTCGCCGGGCCGGAGCGCGACGCCGGCATTGCCGGGTCGTTGTCGGCCATCACCGGCAGCCCGGTGGTGACCACGGCGAATTCCATGGTCGGGTCCCTGCGCGAGGCGCGCGCGCGTGACATCGCCCTGGTGACACCCTATGCGGCCGAGGTCAACGAGCAGTTGAAGTCCTTGCTGGCGCGCTCGAGCATAGCCGTGCGCCGGATGAGCAGCTTCGAGGCGGCGAACGTCGAGGAGCTGGGGAAAATCGGGCCGGATGCGGTTGCGGCGCGGGCGCGGGAGACGATGGACGAGGCGTGCGACGCTCTCTTCATCGCCTGCTCGCAGTTGCCGACGCGCGCGATCGTCGGTTCTCTGGAGCAGGAATTCAGGCGTCCGGTGTGGTCCTCTATCAAGGCAACCGCATGGCGGGCGTGCGCAACGCTGGGCGTTTCGCTGAGGAACGAGGGATGAGATTCCCCGGCAGCAGGTAACGCGCCCCGCGCTGGGTTGCCCACATCCCCATCGCCACCATGGCGAGAACGTGATCCAGCCCCATCAACGGATGCTCCCAGCCGGGGGCGAAACCGCCGGCTGAATGAATTCCGACGTGGGCCATTGCTGCGCTACTCGCCAGGAACCCGACGAGTAGCGCAGCAATGAATTGATAATAACGGTGCATTATTCTTACCTCTAGTCCGTCACAGTTGATCGAAGCATTCAGCGATAAGCCTGAAGCATGCCACGGCCTTCCCGGCACGTTAACGGCTGACCGCTTCAGGCTGGTTCCTTGACCTTCGCCGCCAGGTAGCGCTTCAGCACTTCCGCGGTGAGCACGACCTTGGAATCGTACTCGGGCGCGTCCTCGAGTTGCTCGAGGTCGTTCAGGCCGCAGAACTGGTAGACGCGGTTGATCGCCGAGATCAGCCGCACCGGGCGTTCCGGGTCGGCATTGAAGTGCTGGTGGATGGTGTTGGGCGGAATGTAAATGATGTCGCCCGCTTCCCACTCGTAGCGCTTGACCTCGGGCTGCACGATCCAGTGGTAGGTGTCGGTGATCTCGACATCACAATCCTGGTGCAGGTCGTAGCCGCGGCCTTCCAGCACGTAGAGGCATTCCTCGGCGAGGTGACGGTGCTTGCCCGAGCGGCTGCCGCCCGGAATGATCTGCATGTAGGCGTCCACCGTCTCCATGCGCGTGTTCATGCCCTCGTTCAGGAGGTGTTTCAGCAGGCCCTGCCGCGACATTTCCCACGGCATGTCGTCCGGACGCACGATCTTCTTGCGCTTGGCGTTGCGCGCCGGCGCGTTCGCCACGTCGTCGAGCATGCCCTGATAGAGCTTCCCGCTCGTCTTGCCCTTCAACCAGGCTTTCGATTCGCTCCAGGCCATAGGCTCACCCCGCGTGGTTGTAGTCCTGCTCTGCTTCCCGCGGCTCGAAACCGACGCCGCCAGGCGCGGGCTCGGTGGGGCGCGGGATTACCGTCTTCTGGAAGAGCATGTTGAGGAACAGGTACATCGGCTTCGCCTTCAGCACCAGGGCGCGCGCCGGCTTGTTCGCGTCGGCGTTATTGTGCTGGTGCACGCAGTTATTGTGGACGATCGCGACATCGCCCGCCTGCCAGTCGTAGCGCACGCCGTCGTGAATTTCGAAACCGGTGCCGTCGAGGATGTAGAACGCCGCCTCGTTCACGTGCCCGTGCTTCTGCGACACGCCGCCGGGCGCGTATTCCTCGAGGTGGATGTGGAGCGTCTGCCCGAGTCCGTCCACCGGCTCCAGGTAATGCCGGCTGTAGCACTGCGGGCCGTCCATGAACTTCAGCTCGCTGCCTTTCTTCACTCGCGGCAGCGAGCGCAGCCGCAGCAGCTCTTCCTTGAGGTTGTAGTGCCCCTGGATGCCGCGGACGAAGACGCGGTCCTTCTTGCTGTGATAGTGCGATTCGGTGCCCATCGCTGCTCTCCTCAGGGCGCGCCTTCAACGCGCGTGCCTGATTATGATCTCATCGTAAAGTCGCGTCCACTTTTCCCCCTCATCGAGTATCAACTTCGAGTCCACCAGCTTGAACGGCGGCACGTTCTTGAGGGCGCCGGCCAGCCGGGAGGAGGTGGGGGTAAAGCTGCGCTGCAACAGGATTTCCTGCGCGTCGGTCAGCATGAAGTCGAAGAACAGGACCGCGGCGTGAGGGCGCGGCGCGCGGCGCGCCATGGCGACTCCATTGGGACGGGCGATGGCGGGCGGCAGCACGAACCAGTCGATCGGCGCTCCCTGGGTCTTGAGGTATTCCGCGCGGTAGTGATACACGGTGAGCGCCAGCGGCACCTCTCCCGAGACCACCAGGTTGGAGAGGAGCGTGTGCCCCTTGCGCACCGAGATGCCGTTAGCCGCGATGATCTCCCGGAACAGTTTCAGTCCCGGGTCGCCCAGTTCGCCCATGACCCCGGAAAACCAATCGTGATCGTAGGCCTCGATGCCGAGCCTGCCTTTCCACTTCGGGTCGAGGAGGTCGCGCCAGGTCTTTGGCAGGTCCTCTTTCTTCACCAGGTTGGTGTTGTAGGCGGCGACGAAGATGTTGAGCCGGGTCGCGATCCACTCCCGGTGCGCCGGGATGGCCTGCGGTATCAGCTCGGTGAGATGGGGCGACTTGACCTCCAGCAGGATTTGCTCGCGGTGCAGCGCTTCCAGCTCGGGGCCGTTGGTTTCGAAAATGTCCACCTCGTGGCGGCGGGCGCGCGCTTCCGTCACGGCGCGTTGCAATATGGCCTCGGAGCCCGCGCGCCAGACGCTGACCTTGATGCCGTATTTCTTCTCGAACGCGGCAGTCACGGCGCCCATATCGCCGGTGGTGGCGGAGGTGTAAATCGCGAGCGTTCCTTCCTTCTTTGCGCCCTCGACGAGGCGCTGCACCCGGTCGGCGCCCTGCAGGCCGGCGACCTCGGCGACCGACTTCTGCGCGGCGGCGGGCGCCGCCGCCAGAAGGCAAAAGGCAAAAGGCAAAAGGGAAAAGGTCGTGAGTTTCATGTGTACGCTTTTGGGTTAGTCCGTCGTTTTTCACCAGTCCCGAATTTCGACATTACCGCGCCCGCCAGGCGCTCTGGAGCTTGGTGAAACGTTCTTCGCACTTCTTGCCTTTTCCCTTTTGCCTTTTGCCTTGATGCGGCTACGCGGCCTTGGTCGGCAGCGTAGCCGCCTCGGCCTGGTAGGCCTCGTCCATCCGCGACCGGAGATTGTGCTTCGCGAGCGCGTCCGCGAACCACTTGCGCACGTGCGGAGGCTCGTCCGCGTAGTCGATCTGGTCGCCCCCGACGCGCCTGCTGATCCAGGCCTTGGGCACGCCCTGCGCGTTGCGGATCGCCACGCCCTCGTGCTTGAAGGCGAGGTAGCGCGCCGGCGTGGTGCCGGTGTTGAAATGCTGGTGCTGCCACATGTTGGGCGGCACGATCATGGTGCCGACGTGCCATTCGTGGCGGTGCGGCTCCTCGCCCTCGGGCCACATCAGCGAAAAGCCTTCTCCCGAGAGGATGATGACGTGCGCGCCCGGGCCGTGGGCGTGGGCCTTCTTGTAGGTCCCGGTCGGAAACTGCGAGATGTGGCTGTTCATCGAGCTCTTGGCCATGTTGAAGCGGATGTGGCCGCCGCCCGCGCCGCGCTCCTTGGCGGTGATGAGCGGCAGGTTGACCGCGTCGGCGACGAAATTGGTGTCGAGCAGGAAGCCTTTCTGCTCGCTCTTGGGGGCGAAGTAGTCCGGCTCGCCGGCGAAGCGGTTCTTGAAGTCGTATTTCGTGTTGAAGACAAAGGAGGGGTCATCGTACAGGTTCATCACGACGGGAGCGTTGGTGACCGCGACGTAGCGCGCCGGTGCCTCCCCCGAGCCGTTGAAGTGCTGGTGCCAGGCATTGACCGGGATCGCGAACAGGGCGCCGGCCTTCCATTCGAAGGTGATGCGGTTGCCGGCGTCGTTCCACACGGCGGTCGAACCGCGGCCGCTGAGTACCATGACCATTTCCTCGAACAACTGGCGCTGCGGCGCGAGCTTGCCGCCGGACGGAATTTCGCACACGTAGCAGTCGTTCGAGGTGCGCGAGGCCTCGTGATTCATGTACACCCCGCGGCCGCCGCGGCGCGCCCACGGCTTCAGCTCGACGGTGTTGAGGTTGGGTATGTAATAGGAGGGAATGAGGTCGAGCCCTTCGCTCTTCACCCAGCGCGTGTACGGCGTCTCTTTCTCGGTGGCGAATTTCTTCGCCATCTCGTCCGAAACCATTGCGTTCTTGGCCATTTCCAGCTCCTCAATTCCAACGTGTCGAAAATTTACTCCAACCGCAGTGCCTTTGCCAGCACTGGGGTCAAGGCAAAAGGCAGAAGGCAAAAGGCAAAAGGCCGCAAGAACCGGTTCAAAGACCTTTTTGCCTTTTTCCTTTTGACTTTTGCCTTATTTTCCTTCGCCCGCCAGGGCGATGCACTTTTCGGTGCTGATGCTCAAGAAGATCGAATCCCCCACCGAAGCGCGCAGCGAGGGGTGCGCCCGCGCGAGCACGGGCTGCGTGCCAACGCTGACCTGGAAATCCACTATGTCGCCGAGGAACACCTGCGAGCTCACCGTGCCGGCGCAGACGTTGGGGCCTTGAGGCCGTTCCTCCGAGAGCGCGATGGCCTCCGGGCGGATCGAGAGCGTGACCGCGTCGCCGGAACGCAGCGCATCGGCGGAAGACGCGGTGAGCTCGCCCAGGGCGGTGCCGACGCGGTAAAACCCGTTTCCGGCGGCCGAGACGACCCGCCCTTCCAGCAGGTTGGTGCGGCCGATGAAATCGGCGACGAAGCGGCTGCGCGGGCGTTCGTAGATTTCATGCGGCGAGCCGATCTGGATGATCGAGCCCTCGTTCATCACGGCGATCTCGTGCGAGAGCGCGAGCGCCTCGGCCTGGTCGTGGGTGACGTAGACCGTTGTGACTCCGGTCTCGCGCTGGATGCGCTTTAACTCGAAGCGCATGTGCTCGCGCAGCTTGGCGTCGAGGTTGGACATCGGCTCATCCAGCAGCAGCAGTTGCGGTTCCATCACCAGCGCCCGGGCGAGCGCGAGCCGCTGCTGCTGGCCACCCGAGAGATTGGTCGCGGGCCGTTCCGCGAGCGCGTCCATCGCGACGATGGCGAGCACGCGCATCACTTTCTCGCGCAGGTCCTTCGCGCTGAACTTGCGCCTGCCGACCTTGAGCGGGAACGCCGCGTTCTCGAACACCGACATGTGCGGCCAGATCGCGTAGGACTGGAACACCATGCCGATGTTGCGCTCGTTCGGCGTGATGAAGATTTTCCGGCCGGAGTCGTAGACGGCGCGCCCGCCCAGCGTGATCTCGCCGGAACGCGGACGCTCCAGTCCGGCAATCGAGCGCAGCGTCGTCGTCTTGCCGCAGCCGCTGGGCCCGAGCAGCGTGAAGAGCTTGCCCTCCGGCACCTCGAAGCTGACCTCGCGCGCGGCGCGGACGACCTCGCCGCCTTCGCTCCGGTATTCGGTGTTGAGGTTGCGTACGCTTAGCATGTGACTCCGTCCAAGCCGCCAGCCGCCAGCCGCCAGCCGTCAGCGTAAAAACAACACGCCACCCTGGCCGCTGCAAACTGGCGGCTGGCGGCTCGCATGAGCATCCGGCTCATGCGTCGCGCACGCCGAAACGGCTGCCCGCGAACTGCGCGAGCATCACCATCACGAACAGCAGCACGATCAGCATCACCCCGAGCGCGGAGAGCTCCACGTACTGGCCGTTTTCCCACAGCTCCCAGATCATGATCGAAACCACCTCGGTGCCGGGGCTGTAGAGCAGGATCGAGCTGGAGAGCTCGCGCAGCGACACGATCGCGATGTAGATCCAGCCCGCGATCAGGCCGGGCTTCAGCAGCGGCAGCACGATGCGCACGAACGTCGCAGCCCAGGAAGCGCCGCTCATCGCCGCGGATTCCTCCAGCTCCTTGTGGATCTGCAGCATGGAGGCGGTGTTGTAGCGGATGCCGTAGGGCATGAAGCGCGTGACGTAGGCAATGAGCAGGATCCAGAGGGTGCCGTAGATGCCGACGTCCACGTTGAGATAGAAGACCATGATCGCCAGGCCCAGCACGAGCCCCGGAAAGACGATGGGGAGCGAGGCCAGGTTGTCGAGCAGCCAGCGTCCCGGCATCCTGGTTTTCACCACGATCCAGCAAATCACCGAAGTGACCAGCATGATGATGGTCGCCGAGCCCAGGCACAGCAGCAGGCTGTTCCCGACCGCGCGCAGGAACGTCGGATGGTTCAGGATGAAGCGGTAGGGGTCGAGCGTCAGGTTGGCGAGCGCCGCCATCGAGGGCACGCTGTAGTATTTCTGGACCGAGGACCACACCAGCACCAGCAGCGGCGCGGCGACGATCAACAGGAAATAGACGATGAAGATCGCCGCCGTGAGATAGCGCCAGCGGCCGAGGTCGATGCGGCGCGGGCGGAAACCCTTGCCGGTCACGGTCGAGTAGCGCTGGCCGGATGAGGAGAGCCGGGACTGGAACCACACGCCGACCGAGGTGAGGGCGAGCAGCGTGACGCCGTACGACGAGGCGAGCCCGATCTGGCTCGGGTAGCGGTGGATCGCCTCGTAGATCGCCGAGGTGAAGACGAAGATCCCGGCCGGCATGCCGAGCAGCGCCGGCACCTCGAAGGACTCGATCGCGCGCACGAACAGGATCAGGAGTATCGCGAAGATAGCCGGCCACGACAGGGCGAGCGTGATCCGCCACACCACCTGCCACAGATTGGCCCCGCTCATCGCGGCCGATTCCTCCAGCGCCGGGTCCATCGAGCGGAACGCCGCGGTCATCAGCAGGAACGCCATCGGCGAGTAATGGAGCCCATCCACCCAGATCATGCCCCACATCGTGTAGACGTTGAAGAACACGTAGCTGGTGCCGAACCAGTGCTGCAGTATGAGGTTGAAGATCCCGATCTTGGGGCTGGCGAGCATGATCCACGAGATCGTGAACAGGATGCCGGGAATGATCAGCGGCACCAGCGCGAGCCCGAAGAACAGCCGCTTGAACGGCGTGTTGGTGCGTTCGTTCATCCACGCCAGCGCGGTGCCGACGATGAGCGAAAAAGCGGCGGTGCCGGCGGCGAACAGCAATGAGTTCACGAACAGCTTCGCCGTCTGCACGCTCGAATAGGCCGCGGCATAGTTGCCGAAGGTGAACTCGGCCGGCTTCGCCGCGGTGTGCGGCGTGAAGAAGCTCTGCCACAGCAGGAACCCCAGCGGGATCAGCGCGAGATAGGCGACCGCGGCGACGCAGGCGCCGAGCACCACCCACTTGGCGTCGAGGCGCAGGCGGCCGGCGGCCGGGCGGTCAGCTACCGCTTCCACGCCTGCGCCTCGCCGAAGGATGAAGGATGAACGTGGAAGGATGACCCCACGCTTCGCGTGATCTCTTTCATGTTCCTCACTTTCGCTAACGCCTGTTCGGAGTCCGAGCGGGCGGGGCGGAAGCGAGGGTACAACTGGGCAAGGTCATCCTTCCAC